>DNRP01000174.1:8887-19867 GCA_003499955.1 Cyanobacteria bacterium UBA9971 | reverse complement strand
ATCGATTTGTTCCATTATTTCCGGTTTTGTTAAGTAATCAGCCGCGCCTCTATGAGTTTCGTAAGGTTTAAATTTCTTGAAATAGCCTCTTAATACCCATGGTCTGTCAACAATCATACAAGGGCGGAGCATATTTCCGTCATATGGAGCGCCTTTTCTGACAGCTTTCATGAACGGACTTGCAAGAGCTTCGGTAAGTGTAGAAGTCTTAACGTTGTGTGTGGCGAGGTGAACAAAAGTACAGGGTTCAACATCGCCTTTTGCATTAACGTGAAAATATTGTCTTCCTCCTGCAATACAGCCCATCATTTCTGGACCGTCGCCCCAGAAGTCGACTGTCATCATAGGAAGGGTGTTTCTAGTATTATATACAGCCTGTTTAATCATTTCTCTTTGTTCAGCAGTTGGCATTAAGCTCGGATCAGGATTTTCTCCGACGGGAACATAATGGAATACCCACGTCCAGAGGCTTCCTTTATCGCAAAGCATTTTCATATATTCGTCAGAAACTATTTCTTCCGCGCTTTCTCTTGTGGCGGCAAGACTTACTCCGAAGAATATACCTTCTTTTTTAAGCAAATCCATTTTTTCCAGAACTGTTTTATAAGCGCCCGCGCCTCTGACTTTGTCCGTGGCTTCTTCCCAACCGCCAAGACTAAACATAGGAGCGACGTTTCCGAGTTTTTTAATTTGTTTTATCTTTTCTTCAGTTAATAAAGCCCCATTCGTGAAAACAAGAAAAATGCAATCAGGATACTGCTC
Source organism: Cyanobacteria bacterium UBA9971 (assembly GCA_003499955.1). GTDB lineage: Bacteria > Cyanobacteriota > Vampirovibrionia > Gastranaerophilales > UBA9971 > UBA9971. The sequence goes on along the minus strand of DNRP01000174.1, from coordinate 19,105 downwards.
GCATAAGTCCAGAAAGTCTTTTCTGATGAATGGTTCACCGCCAACTATAGGGAACATATGTATTCCCATTTCGTTTCTGGCTTCATCAAAAACTTTTTTCCATTGCTCAAAGGACATATCTTCTTTTACTTCATAATTATGAGCCCAACAACCGACACAGTTATAATTACAATTCTGTGTAATACTTGCCAACAATACCGTAGGCGGATAAAAATCGTTTTTCTTAAAGAAAGACGCTCTTTTTCTCTGATTATCGCCGTAATAGCCATGAACAAAGAAGTTCATAAGAAATTTATTTCTGCAATTAGGATCTAACTCGTTAATAATTTTCTGCCACCAGCCCAAATGCGCATGTTCAGTTTCAAATAGCCATCGCATCCTTCTTGCATGTCTGACAGAGCCTTCAGAACCCGCTATTTTTTCAAATAATTTTGTTAAAGCGATTAAATTATTTTTGCTCGAAGTTCCTATATAATTAAGAATTTGCCCGATAACAAACTCGCTTCCCATTTGTTTTAGCTGGTCAATGTAGCCTTTGCCTTCTTCTCTGGCTTTCCACATTAAATCCTGTGGTAAAACTCTCATAATATCTCTCCTTGTATCAAAATTTTTATTTTTAATATTTTAATTACGTTATCAATTAACCACAAAAACAATAGAAATACTTGAGGAAGCCCCTGATTATTAACAAATGTAAAGAGCTAATTCCTTTAATTGCAAGGATATTATCCGATTGGAAAAAACTCATTAACAAAACTTTATATTTTAAAGAATTTTTATCAACTTTTTTTTTCAGCGAACTTTTAATATATAACATTTACAACTAAAGCGATAAAAAGATTTATGAATACAACAAAAATTAATCCAAAAACACAAACCCAATTAATACAAAAGAACAGCCAAAAACAAAACCGGCAGCAAGTTTCTTTTGGAGCTGTCGATTATACAGCATTAAAAGAAATAACGCCTCAAATAAACAATATTATTAAAGAAGGAACTATTCTAGGGCAGGTAGCAAAAGCTTTGGAACAAATAAACCCACATGCTATAAATGAAAGCCCAAATTGTTTAACCAAAGCCGCTAAAAAATTCACTAAATTACTACATAAATACGGTTTTGATACAAATGCTATAAAAATTTCAGAAAAAGGGAATCTGGAATTTCATTCGGAAACACCTATCCCCTCTAAGCCAATGACTTTAACGATTAAAAATTATGAAACTCCTCCTTTTTCGGGAAACTCTACGGACAAACATACAATACACTTTATAAAAAAAGCTGCAATAACTGTAGCTGAAGATAATTTATATACAAAAATGCTGGCAGGAGTTTCAGACTCAGCACCAATTAAACAACTTACAAAGGCTGTTCCTGAAAAACTAAAAGATAATCCTTCTTTTATAATTAAAGGTCATTCTGAAACGATAATACCTCTTGACTTTAAAAAAGGTCCTGTCTTCAATGAACTCAGCTATATAAAAACATTTAAGCACTATGGTAATAATGAGTCAGAAGAATTTTTCAGCAGACTTATAAAAGGACAAGAAACAATCAGCAGAATAACAAAACAAACATTGGAAGAACTTGAATTAAAGGCAAAACAACAAGCCGACGCAAAAAAAACAGCATCGGAAATAGCGAGAAAAACAACTGAGCAAGCTCGAGTAGGAAATAAAATAGCAGAAAATCTGAAAAATTTACTTTACTAAACATAAAAAAAAGGAAAAACAATATTATGAAGATAGAATTAGTTCCGGCTCAACAAAATCTCAATCAGCTAAACAACAGTAAAAAAATAGGTTTCGGTACTACAATTACGGGATTGGAAAACCTCCACCATAACCGCTACATGACTAATAAAGCAGAAGCACAAATCAAAAAATGGGCAAAGGAAGTTGCACCTCATGACGGTAATACATTTACTATAAAAGTGTTGCCTCTCGAACATTATGACAATAAAATTTATCCGGATCTGCTTCCTGAGGAACAACCAAAAACTTCTATTATGCTAAATGCCTGGTTACATCGATTAATACCCGTTAATAAATCTCTTTCAGGTAATTCTAAAGAAAGACCTGAGTATATTATGTCTGCTTCCCTTATTGATACAAATTATGATAAGAAAAATCCTGTACAATCATTCAAAAACTTAATTCAAGAGGCTGTAGACTTACAAATTTAGATAGAAAAAGTAAATTATAATAAAAAAGTTGTCTATTAAAACACGTACAACTTTTTTATATATCTCGGCTATGAATGTTAAGATTTTGACAAGTTTTTGTGTTTTCCTAAAATATGCTCTATTCTACAAATAAGCTATAAATAAATTCAAAAAGAGCAAGTTATGGATAAAAATTTACAACAATATAATATTGTTATAGTTGACGATGAGCCGATTGTCACGTCCAATCTCAGGACATTATTGAGGCTAGAGAATTATCCGTCGCCAAACATATTTAATTCGCCGATAGAGGCACTTGAATACATCAGAAATAATAAGATTGACTTAGTAATTTCTGATTTTTTTATGCCCGATATGAACGGTATAGAGTTTCTTAAAGAAGTTAAAAGTCTATCTCCACGCTCTACATTGATTTTGCTCACAGGATATGCTGATAAAGAAAATGCAATAAAAGCTATCAACGAAGTCGGACTGTACAGATATCTCGAAAAACCCTGGGACAACGAAGATCTTTTATTATGCATCAAAAATGGTCTTGAAAGAAGCGACTTTATCGCTCAACAAGAATTGGAAATATTAAGGGATGACTTTATAGCTACACTCACGCATGATTTAAGAACTCCACTTTTGGCAGCTATACAGACATTAAAGTTTTTTGTGGACGGAACTCTTGGAGAATTAACAGAAAAGCAAAGAACATTCCTCGAAACAATGATTCTAAGCAATCAAGATATGCTCGGGCTTGTTAATGCACTTTTGGAAGTTTATAAATACGAGTCAGGACAGTTGGTTCTCTGCAAAGATAATTTTGTCTTTAAAGATTTAATTGACCAATGCTCAAGAGAAGTGGAATCTTTATTGGTTCATAAAAACCTTAAACTTATTGTTAATGACTTTTCAAATGAAAGAATTTACGGCGATAAACAGGAAATCAAAAGAGTTGTCTCAAATTTTCTGGGAAATGCAATAAAACATACTCATCAAAATGGCGAAATAAGGATACTGGCTGATTTTAATAATGAAGATATAACAGTTTCCGTAGAAGATACAGGTATCGGAATACCTCAAAATGATATTCCAAAATTATTTAAACGTTTTTCACAGGGAACAGGCACAAAACGTTCTACCAGTACAGGACTTGGTTTGTATCTGAGTCGTCAAATTGTTGAGGCGCACGGCGGAAAAGTTTGGCTGGAAAGTGAAGTTAACGTGGGCAGCAAGTTTAAGTTTAGCATCCCAAGGGGGGAAACGTCCTGTCATCCTGAGCAAAGAGAAGGATCTGCCAAATAAACATTTTTAAGCTTCAATTCTAAAATGGACATATTCTTCGGGCTAAAGCCCTCAGAATGACAAAAGTTCAAAACAAAAAGTAGGCAATATAAAAAAAGGAAATAACAAATGTCGATTAAAATTTTGCTAGTAGAAGATCACACTATGACGAGAATGGGACTTCAGCTTGTACTTGAGAAAGTTGACGATATAAAAGTTGTAGGCGAAGCTGATGATGGTGAAAAAGCCGTAGAAATGGCAAAAGAATTAAATCCTGACGTAATTTTAATGGACATCGGACTTCCCGGAATAGACGGCATTGAAGCAACCCAAAGAATAAAAGACTTAAAACTGGCTGCAAATGTACTTGTATTTACATCAAGAGATAACGAACAGGATATTTTTGCTGCATTGAGTGCAGGTGCAACAGGTTACATAATGAAAGGCGCAAGTCCTGATCAGATTGTCGCATCAATAAGAGCGATTAACGAAGGTACAGCCTGGCTTGATCCTGCAATTGCAAAAGTCGTTTTAAGGAATATAAACCAGAATTCGCAACAAAATAACAATTATTCAACTAAAAATCCGAGTAAAGCAGCTCTTGCTGCAGGCTTGACAGAAAGAGAAATGGAAGTTTTAGGTTTGATTGTAGAAGGGCTTTCAAATGCTCAAATAGCTGAAAGATTATTTATAACCCGCGCAACAGCAAAAGCACATGTACACAGCATTTTACAGAAATTATGCGTTGATGACAGAACTCAAGCAGCTGTTACAGCAATGAAAGAAGGACTTGTATAATTGTCGTCATTGCGAGGAGGGATTTTTAGTCCCGACGTGGCAATCTAATTCCTTTATTAAAAGAACCGACTTTTTAAAAGTCGGTTCTTTTTTTTATTCTGATTCTCTCACTTTAACATCATTTACATTAATTTCTTTTGATTCGTTATTTTTATCTATATACTTTGATTTTATTGATTTTACCACAGGTGGAATTGTACTTTTGTCTGTTTCTACCGATTTAATCTCCCCATAACCAAAATCAGTTGTAGGCAAAGTTATATCCTGTTCAAACCAGACATTTTTGAAAAACTTTTTGATTTTTCCATGTGATTTAGACGGAATAAGTACTTTACCTTCTGTTCTGTCTTTTTGAAGATTTATCATTCGAATAATTTCTTGAGAATGTCCATGATTAATAAGATATTTTTCAGAAGTAGGTTCTGTAGGATCTAAAGCCTTTGACGGTAAGCTATAAACAACTACTCCTATTAATAAAGCTAAAAATAATAATCTAAATGCTTTTAAATGCATACAATTTTCTCCATTAAAAACTTTATTTTTATTATAAACGTTTTTGAGATTTTAGAGAACGAGTTTTTTTCGGAAAAATCTAAGCTTTTTATACTATTATTTTTATTCGCCTTCAAGATATTCTTTGCAAACACTGCCGGTTTTTATTCTTTCAAGAAGAACTTTTTCCAACTCCTCAACAGTTACAGCCTTTGCTTCAGAATCATTAATATCGTCAATTTCTTTTTTTATATCCGAGTTAATTCTGTCCTCTATTTTTTCAGCCTCTTCACCATGTTGAGCAATTGCCATTGCGCTAACTTCATTCAAAACATCATAAATAAAAGCGGCTTTTGATGTTTCCCCCTCAAAACTCGATAAATTACCCGCTCTTTGAAATTCTTCGGCGGCTTCTGCATATTTACCTTTTTGTCTTAAAAGAATTGCAATATTATAATAAGCTTCATAACTGCGCGGATCGATAAGCATTGCCCTGCAATATCCTCCAACAGCATCCGAATACATATCTAAAAGATGATAGGTTAATGCAAGATTGTATTGAGCATTATAATTACCGGGACTAATAGCAAGAGATTGCTTATAACAATCAATTGCTTTCAAAAGTAATTCCCTCGAAACAATTAAATCTGTGTTATAAAGCATGGATTTATCTCTATAAGCCAATCCCATATTATAATATGCGATTCCTTTCGCTTTTTTAATTAACTCTGCATTGTCATAAATAAAAGGAATTCTAATAAACGGAATTTGTACCTGTACAGCTTTTGTATATTCATTTATTGCTCCGTCAATGTCTGATCTTTCTTCTGCAAGAATTATACCGAGGTTTATCCTTGCATTAATATAATTAGGGTCATATAAAAGTGCGTTCTGATAACAATCAAGCGCACTGTCAAAATCTTCATAAGCTACATATATGTTTCCAAGGTTATATCTTGCTTTAACATGCCCTGGATAAAGTTCCAGAGCTCGTTTATAATAATTTATAGATTCCTGATATTCATGTTTTTGAGAAAACCTGTCCCCTGTATAAACATAATAAAAAGCGCCTACTCTCTTGAAATTAAGAAATATAATGCCCGAAAACATAAAAAGAACAACAAGCAGCCCAACTAAAAATGAAACGCCGAACAGCTTTTCAAATGCTCTTTTTAATCTTCTTAAAAACAATTCCATTTTATATTTTTTATCCAAATACTCTTAAATTAAGAATATTATAACAGTACAGGAGGAAATTTATATCTTTTGAAAACAAATCTAGGTTATACGGACAATAATAAATAGCCCGACCGGGGAATTTATATTTAAGCGTAAACTTGGTTTTATAATAACAACACACGCATATATTCGACTCTTACCCAGACACGATCCAGCTATTAAACCGAGCTTTTTATTAAGTTCGGTGTTTTTTTTTGCGAAGCAGGAGTAAGGACTCCACTTTTTCTGACTAAATGTCAGGAAAAGAAGGAGGAAACTGAAGCGGAGTTTTGCTTCGCTAGAAGCTTTTGCAACTCTTCTTGTCTTTTTTATTACAAAATATTAAGTTTTTTTTATTTTTTGAATCTTAAACCTTGTTTTTGTTTTTATATGCATGAGGGTCTTAAATAATATCTATTATATGTGGAGGAGTCAAACAAGATTTAAAAACCAAAGATATTTGTACAGCTTAATTCTGATGAATTAAAACTTCTTTATTGTGTCAAGTTTTAAAAAAAGCAAAATATTTAATTAAATTTTTGAGTGAACAATTTTTCAAGATAAATTGAGGAGGAGTCTTTGTTATGATTAGTTATCCAAATATGCAACAATACGCACCGTCTTATCAAAACAACTACAACCAGTATCAGAATAACTATAACCAATATAGTTATAATCAGCCGATTCAGCAAAATTACAATAATTATTCGACAAGTATTTATCCGCAACAAAATTATCTTAGTAATACAAATATTAGCAACACTAATATATTCAATAACTATGGCGGCTATCAAATGATGCAGCAACCAATGGTTATGCAGCAGCCAATGATGATTCAGCAACAGCCAATGATGATCCAACAACAGCCAATGATGNNTCCTGTTGAACAAACAGAAATTATTGACGAAAGCGTCGGTGTTTGGGGAGATCCGCACTTTGATGCAGTAGGCGCAGATGGCAAAACAAAAATTAGATTTGATCAAAAAGGAAAAGTTGGCGATACATATAACGTATTCAAGGGTGACGGATACGAAGTAGATGCCAGATATGATAACTGGAACGGTGGATATGCCATAATGGGTGAAGCAAAAATTAAAGCCGGCGCAGACACCATTGGTATAGCAAAAGACGGAACAATCACAGTAAATAACAAGGTAATAAAAGATGGCAAAACGGTTAAACTTAATGATGGAACAAAACTTGTTGTAACAGGCAAAAATGCAGTTATAGAATCCAGAGATGGCGATTCCAAAATCAATATAACAAATGGCGGCGGATACTTAAACATTGATCCTACCGGAAAATTCAGCGGACTCGGTGGAATTCTTGGAACAGCAATGGCCGAAAATAAAAATCTTACCGAAGAAGAATGCGAAAAATTTAACGTAACAACAAATAAAAATAAAAAAATTGATTAATTAAGAATTATAAAGAATAAGACTCCTGAGGCAAAGAGCTAAGCTCAATGCCTCTTTTTATTTGGAATTAAAACACAAATTAAATGTTACGAACTAATACAAATTCCCCTTTTATTGAATATCCACGCATGTTTTTGTTTTTATATCTATAGAGAGTATTCATTGAAATACTATCTATTATATGTGGAGGAGTTAAAAAAGATTTAAAAACCAAAAACTTTTATGCCGGTTAATTCCGGGCTATGAAATGTGCTGCTAAAACTACACCGGCTTGTTATACCAAGCTGTGTGAAATTTTAAAAAAGCAAAATATTTAACTGAATTTTTGAGTGAACAATTTTTTAAGATAAATTGAGGAGGAGTCTTTGTTATGATTAGTTATCCAAATGTGCAACAATACGCACCATCTTATCAAAACAACTACAACCAGTATCAGAATAACTATAACCAATATAGTTATAATCAGCCGATTCAGCAAAATTACAATAACTATTCAACAAGTATTTATCCGCAACAAAACTATCTTAGTAATACAAATATTAACAACACTAATATATTTAACAACTTTGGCGGCTATCAAATGATGCAACAACCGATGATGATGCAACAGCCGATGATGATTCAACAACAACCTATGATGATTCAGCAGCAACAAATGATGATGCCTCAACAACAGCAAAGTGATTCATCAGGTTTTATGCAGCAATTAATTATGATGCTTTTACCAATGCTTTTAGGAAGTAATGAACCTGTTGTTGAAGACGAAGTTATTGAAGAAACAGAAGTTACTTCATCTGTTTGGGGTGATCCTCACTATACAGGAACCGGTGCCGATGGCAAAACCGCTATTAATTTCACACATAATGGAACAACCGGAGATACCTATAATGTATTTGAAGGTGACGGCTATAGAATAGAAGGTAAATATGGTAGCAATGGCGGTATAAACTACATAACTGATACAAAAATTAAAGCAGGTGCTGATATTATTGAGCATAACGCTAAAGGTGAAACCAGAATAAATGGTAAAATAATAAAAGATGGTAAAACTGTAAAACTCAATGATGGAACAAAAGTTATCGTAAAAGGAACTACTATGACTTTAGAAACTAAAGATGGAAATTCCAAAGTTGATATATTATCACCTGATAATGGTGTATCCTTAACAGTGAATCCTGACGGAGATTTTAGCGGACTTAATGGAATTATGGGAACAGCAATAAATGAAAACAGAAATCTTTCTGAAGAAGAAGCAAATAAATTTGATCTAACAACCAAAAAAAAATAGTTTAATCAGAAATTATAAAGAATAAGACTCCTGAGGCAAAGAGCTAAGCTTAATGCCTCTTTTTATTGCGGATCGCGGGCTTTGCCCGGTCGTAACGCTGTTTATGGCGAGCAACCAAGTTGTTCAAGAAATTCTAAAACATCGCCAACAGAAGTTTCTGTATCTTTTATAACATCTGGCGGCAATTCAACAACGCTATAGCCTGAAAAACAAATTTTAGAAACATGCCATGCCGGCATGTTTTGAATTAAATAAACAACTTCGTTATTTTTATTTAAAAAAATCGCATCAAACCTGAATTTCATGAAAAAAGAATGAATGCTTGTGCAAGGAATTATATGCAGACCTTCTCCTTTATCAAGAGCTTTTCTGCCCAGAAGCCCTATTAATCTTTTAAAAAAATTGTCGGCGATTTTAAGATTATCTGCCAAAATTTTGTTATTGCTTTTATTTATTAATTTCATAGTGATAAATATTGCCTTTTTTATAGTAGCAAATTAAGATTTTTAAATCTATTATACTCTACAAAACACAGGTTTAAATTACAATAATAATTTGCTATAATATATGTATAAAATTAATAATAAAAATTATTATTTATAGTGTTAAAAACTTAATTCCCTCAAAATACTACCGGCTTAGTATAAAGTATCTTCAAAAATAATCGAAACATAATATATATAGTAAAATCAGCAAAAATAAAATTTGAGGGTACGGACGCGCATGATTATTGAATTTAGAGTAAATGAAAACAACACGGAAGCTGCTTGGCTAAGAACTCTTTATGACTTAATCGAAGAACTGAATTGCAGATGCAGCACTTATCTCGAAGAAACCCACAATAAAAGTTTTAAAAACTATATAAGAACGCGAATTATTGAAGTTTATGGTTCCGATACAATGATCGGTTGGCTAAAGCTGCGTATGGAAAGATACAATCATTTTATAGACGCGCATAATAAACCTGTAATAAAAATCATTTCCGAATCAGAAGAAGAACCAACTTAATAAATATAAATAAAAAAAGAGAGTTTTGCTCTCTTTTTTTATGCAACAAGCGAAACTTTAGAATCAATTTTTGTTAATATTTCATCATCACATTCACAAATATCAAATATGATATTTAAACGTGTTTGAAAAATCATTTGCGAAACATAATGCTGAAGATTATAAAGCCTGATATTTATTTCATGATAAAAAGAAAACTTATAAAGCCCCAAAATCATTCCAAGCCCTACATCGTTTATTTTTGAAATCTGCCCCATATTTAATAAAAAAGTTTTACAGCCGTCATCTTTCAACTCTTCAATTAAATTTTTAAGAATATCAATATTTTCTTTTTTAAATACATCTTTTGGCAAATTTATAATGCAATTATCATCAAACTTAGTGAAAGACCACTTCATAAAAGAACAACCCTCTCCGCCCAAAACATTTTCCAACTATTCAATTTTTTATATAATTTCCCAAATCAAAACTGAAAATTTAAAATTGAGTGCAAAAATTTAATTAATTTACTCAACAAAATCTATAGTAACAAGTTTTGTTGAAT
>DNRP01000174.1:0-8767 GCA_003499955.1 Cyanobacteria bacterium UBA9971 | reverse complement strand
GTATTTTTCATTGTTTATTTTTTGATTCCCAAGCCTGTTAGGAAATAAAGTACTTAATTTGTTTATAGAAGGGGCTTCACCCCTTCACCCGAGGTTCTTTCTTTTACGACTAAAAGAAAGAACCCAAAGAAAAACTCGCCCCTAACTTCGGTTTCTATATTTCAACCCTGCTCACGCTTGAAACTTTCAGATGTCTAAGCTCGCAAACTCGCCTGCTTTGGCAGGCTCAAACAGTGCTCGCATGTTTTTATACGCAGGGTGAAATATTACGAAACCTTCGCAAAGGGCATTTTGGAGTTCAATGGAAAAAGCTCTTTTATAAACAAAAAGAAGCTCCTTTAAACTCTTGCTATCTGCTGAGCCAAAGCCCCAAAAGCAAAATTATAGTTTTTTACCTCATCAAATCCGAGTTCATGAAAAATCCTGACAAGTTCTTCTTGATCGGGAAAACTTTCACAGGATTCCGGCAGATAGCTATAAGGCTCTGCACTTCCGTGAAATAATTTTCCTAATAACGGAACCAGCCCGAAAAAATATAATCTGAATATATAGCCTAAAATTCCTTTGGGTTTGCCCATATCAAGATTTACAACGTATCCGCCTTTTTTCGTGACTCTTTGAAGTTCCAGAATGCCTTTTCTCAAGTCGGCAAGGTTTCTCAAGCCAAAACTTATAAACACCGCATCAAAATAATTATCTTCAAACGGCAAATTTAAAGCATCCGCGTTTATAAATTCTGTTTTATTATATCTATCATTGCGTTTTCTGGCGATTTCGAGCATTTTTTCAGAAAAATCAACGCCTGTAATTTTAACTGAATTTCCGAATTTTTTCGCGATAAACAGAGGAATATCGCCTGTTCCTGTACATACGTCAAGAATATTCATTCCATCTCTTAGCGGAACATTTTTAATTACCTGTTTTTTAACAAATTTGTGTCTTCCAAAGCTGATTATATTGTTCATCAAGTCATAATCAACTGCCAATTTGTCAAACATTTCATGGACATATTCTGATTTTGATTTGTTATTTAAGATTTTTTTCAAATTTTTCATGTTACTTCAATTATTAATTAAATTTTGTTCGTCATTGCGAAGGCTTTAGCCTGAAGCAATCCATTTTATTTTTTTGGATTGCTTCGCTTTGCTCGCAATGACAGTAAGTATGCATATCTAAAATTTTACTACAATATAAATTTCAATTGATATAAAATATTAAAGGAAGTAGTCAGGGTAATCGCGAGGGTGTGGCACTTTTAACAAGTTCCATGTCTTTGAGGAAAGTCCGGGCTCCACAGGGCAGGTCGCCGGATAACATCCGGTGCAGGTGACTGTGAGGATAGTGCCACAGAAATGATGACTGCCGATGGACTCGTTTTACGAGTAACAGGCGAGGGTGCAACGGTGGTGTAAGAGACCACCGGCAACATCGAGAGGTGTTGGCCAGGTAAACCCCGACCGGAGCAAGGTTAAAGTGGGAATTAAGGCTGCCCGCCATTCCCGAGGTATACCGCTCGAGGTGTGCAGAAATGTACATCCCAGATAGATGATTACCACGATATTTTATATCGACAGAACCCGGCTTATAGGCTGCTTCCTATAGAAAATCCCGCTAATTTAGCGGGATTTTCTATATAAATAATTTTATTCAAAAATACTCCGAATAAATCCTCAATTATTTTTTTATATATAATATTATTGGTATAATTTGGTATAGTTACATAATTTAAGAGGAAATTTTCATGCAAACAGAAATACAAAATTTAACTCAATCACAGGTAGAGCTGGAACAGAAGGAATTTATAGTTAATGTGTACAAATGGATGTCGATGGGGCTGTTTTTAACGGCTGCTGTTGCTTATATTGTTGCAGGTTCTAAGCCCATAACTGATTTTATTTTCGGAAATATGCTCGTTTTCTTTGGGTTAATGATTGCAGAAGTTGTTTTAGTCGGACATCTTGCGGTAAATGTTAAAAAAATGTCCGCCAGTACTGCAATGAATACCTTTTTGGGTTATTCCGCATTAAACGGACTAACTTTATCCTGTATATTTTTGCTTTATACCGCTTCCTCAATTACTACAACCTTTGTTGTGACGGCGGGAACTTTTGGAATTATGAGCTTCTACGGTTATGTAACCAAGAAAGATTTAACCAGCGTCGGAAATATTTGTTTTATGGCATTAATAGGCTTGATTATTGCGTCTCTTGTTAATATGTTTTTGAACAACGGTATGATGTACTGGATTATAACCTATGCGGGAATCTTAATTTTTGTTGGACTAACCGCTTATGACACACAAAAAATCAAACAGCTTAACATAATTGGGAACTCGGGAACAGAAGAAGATGTTAAAGAATCAATCAGCGGCGCTTTGATTTTATATCTTGATTTTATAAACCTTTTCCTTATGCTGTTAAGACTTTTTGGCAACAGAAAATAAAATATAACATGAATTTTTTCAAAAAAAGGCAATTTTTTCGAGTATGTTGTTTTTATATATATAAGCCTTACGATTTATACGGGATAAAAACACACGCAAACTCTTTATTGGAGGAAATTAACCATGGGTAATGGCAGTTTTGCCAATTTTATAAAAGGTATCTGGCAATTATTCCTTAATTTTATAGGATTTTTGTTTGATTTGGATTTCAGCGAAAAAGAACCTGAAAACCCTTTTTCCAATGTCCCTAGTTCTGCGACGCTTAATGACAAAAACAAAATATTTGCGTCAGAAGACACTGCAATGCTGGAAACAGCTTTCGGCGAAGATGTCACTGATTATATAAACAGGCTTAGAAATGAAGTGGATTATCTTGTAAAAGAGCATAATCTTAAGCGGATGCAGTCTATTCTTACTGTGCTTCCTCCACAAAAACTTGCCGAGGCTAATATGCCTGTTGCAACTATAAATAATGTTATTGAAAATATTTATTCACAATTTAACGGAGATGTGATTCTTAGACCGGGCAAAATCAATGTATTTGTTAATGATAGCGGGATTCGATTCGCTGAAATGTATATTGACTGTTATAAGCCTGTCGAAGAGCTTGTAAAAAAATAATCGAAAATTTTATCTTATCTACACTTTTTTTGAGGAAAAGAATTTTATTTTTTTCCTCTTTTTATTTGTTGAACTTTTTTAAAAAAGTAATATGTATGTGGATAAAAATTTTGTATTCATTATTATATAATTAATACTGCGTTGCAATCAAAATATAATCTTTGCCGTCATTGCGAGGAGGGGCTTTAGCCCCGACGAAGCAATCTAAAAAACAAAAATTGGATTGCTTCGTCGCAAGCTCCTCGCAATGACAGTTAGGCATTGATTGCAAATTGGTATAAGTCTAATATTATTAGATTGCCATCCTCACGTCAGCCTTTTAGGATTCCTCAGGACAGGCTATCCTCGCAATGACAGAGAAGAAAAATGAAAAAAATCAGAGCGAATGTTACTATTTCAGGAAGGGTGCAAGGTGTTTGCTACAGACAATGCGCCTTTCAAAAAGCTGTGGAATTAGGCTTGAAAGGATGGGTTAGAAATCTTACCACCGGACAGGTTGAAGCAGTTTTTGAAGGCGATGAAACCCTCGTTGAGCAAATGCTTGAATGGTGCAAAGAAGGTCCTACTATGGCAAGAGTAACCCATGTAGAAGTTGATAAGCAGCCATGCCTTGATAGTTTTAGCGGTTTCAGTATAAAAAGTACTTTTGGTTGGTAGAAATGATTTTATCTTTGTTAACAGCTTTAATAATATCAAATGTCGGGATTAATAAAGAGATTCTTTTATATCCTGCAAAAATCATTAAAAATGAAGGGGTACTTCGCGGAGAAGTGTCTGTTAGCAAAGATTTGCCTGAAGAATTTTACGGAACATGGGCAGTGAGAAGCACAATAATTGAAACCAATAATCCTGAGCTTTTCAATCAAAAAAGCACGGATATATGGTCTTTTTCCAGAAACGGCGAAATTATAACTCTTTCCAACCCCGTAACAGGCGCAATTGCTTCAATTACAGTCAATGAGGTTGCGGGTAAAAAAGCAAAATTCACCAGAGAGCATGTGGCAGAAAAATATACAGAAACCGAAACACCCGAAGTTACGATTGAAGGTGCCAGTTTTTCGGGAGAAGATACATTAATTATTAAACATTTTTATAAAGATAAAATTTATAAAACAGATGTAGTAAAATATAAAGTAGAAGGACTAAAACTTTCCGGTCCGGCGTTAAAAGATTTATTTGCAAAGTAAAAATCGGAAAAATTGAATATCAGGAAGGGAACGGGATTCTAATGACACAAAAAGAACTGAATTATGATTTATTAATACTTGGCGGAGGACCGGCAGGACTTACGGCTGCTCTTTACGGAGGCAGAGGGCTTTTGAAAACCGCCATCGTCGATACAGGAGTAACCGGAGGACAGTTAACCAATATTCTCGAAATTGAAAATTACCCCGGATTTCCTATTATAAGCGGTTATGACCTCGTAGAAAAAATCGAGGAGCATGCCGACAAATTTAATATCGAAAAATTTATAATGCAGGAAATCAAAAAAGTTGATCTGGTTTCACCTATTAAAACCATTGAAACCACCGAAAATATTTTCAAAGCAAAAACTGTAGTTATCGCAACAGGCGCAAAACTTATGAAAATCGGAGTTCCCGGCGAAATAGAGCTTATCGGAAGAGGCGTAAGTTACTGTGCTGTTTGTGACGGAGCTTTCTTCAGGGATAAAGAAGTTTGCGTCATAGGCGGAGGAAATGCCGCTGTTGAAGAAGCGCTTTATCTTACCAGATTCGCTTCCAAAGTTAATATTATCCACAGAAGGGATGCTTTAAGAGCCGAAAGAATGTATCAGGAAAGAGCAGCAGCGAACCCTAAAATCAATTTTATCTGGGATACCGTTGTAACTTCTGTCAACGGCACTGATAAAGTTGAATCTATCTCAGTACAGAACGTTAAAACAGGCGAAAATAGCGAACTTAAAACTGACGCTGTTTTCCCGTATATAGGCTACAGCCCGAATACAGAACTTTTCAGAGAGCAGATCAAGCTTGATTCAAAAGGATTTATAGAAACCGACATTAACCTTGCGACAAGCTGCGAAGGTGTTTTTGCAGCGGGAGATGTAAGGGTTTCTCCGTTGAGGCAGGTTGTAATTTCTGCGGCGGACGGGGCGATTTCTGCCACCAGCGCGGTTAAATACCTTGAAGAAAAACAGGTTTTACACGTATAACCTACTATGTCATTGCGAACGAAGTGAAGCAATCCAAAAAAGCCTGATTATTTTATTTTAGATTGCCGCGTCGGCGTTTCACGCCTCCTCGCAATGACGAATTAAGTTGTTTAGCATCATTACTAAAAAAGAGGCGATTGCCTCTTTTTTTATTCTTCATCGTCATCGTCTTCATCTAATTCTTCGTCATCATCGTAAGAATTTCCGAGTTTGTCGTTAATTAATTCCGCTATGCTTCTTGCGATTTTGCTTTGCATTTCCTGCGGGCAGTTTTCCAGCATCTGCACAGAAGTTTTGAGGGTAAGATCAATGTCGTACCATCTTTCGTTGCCTTTTTCGCAGCGACCTTCGTCAACTGCTTTAAGTATATCTTCAACAGTGTTGAAAGTATTTGTTTCAATATTGTGTTCAATAATAACCTTAATCAAATTTAAGGCTACCTGAATTTGAAACTTGTCATCAGAGGTTTCAAGGATTCCCATTGCTTTTGAGAGAATCGGGTCTTTGTCATACCATCTTCTGTAATCCATAAATACCTTTTTATACTCTTTTGCAGACACGAATAATTTTACCATTTTTATCGGTAAATTCAAATAGGGCATTAAAAAAATCTTAGAATTTAATCTAAATTAAGGTCAAAATCAAAGAAATCTTTTAAAGGCATATCAAGAGTTTCGCATATTTTAATAAGTGTAGAAATTCTTATTTCTCTTAATCCACGCTCTACTTCACTAAGACCGCCTTTAGAAATTCCGCTTTCATAAGCAAGTTTTTCAAGGGTTTTATTTTGCCCTTCTCTTAATTCAGTTATTCTTTGACCTAATTTTTTATTTAAATTCATTAAAACAAGCCTTATAAATCTTTAAGTTAATATTAAAAGTTTTTAATGTTATAATGGTTTCGATAACGGAACTGAATAAAAAAGTGTCATTGCGAGGAGGCTTAAAAAGCCGGCGTGGCAATCCATCCACATAACAGCATCGGATAGATTGCCGCGCTCCCGTTGGTCGCTCGCAATGACAAAACAACAATAAGAGGAAATTAGCATTGAATAATTTATCAGGATATAGCTATTTTACAGCCACTGCAAAACTTATTTTCATGGGTTTTAAATTCCATTCAGAAATTGATAATAATATAGAAAAATGGATAAATCCTGTTACAAACAAAAAATTCTTAATAAAAAAATCTACTGGAAAATTATCAAAAGATGAACTTTTGGATATTCTTAAACAGGCTGACATTGGTTTTGAGGAATTTATCAATTATTAGTGAACTAAATTTAAATAAGCGTATTAAGAAAAATTAAAATAAATTTTATAATCAAAAAGCTTGTCAAGAGTGGTTTTTAACAAAAACACAAAATTTGCTGATGCTTTTTTAGCAATTTTTTAGTTTCAGGTAACTTATAGATTTAGCTTAACTTATTTAACACAGGAGTAAATTCATGAATTTATCGATTTATCACAATTATAATACTCAAAAACCAAGCTTTTCTTCATTGTCTAAATATTCTCCAATTAATAAAGAGGACAAAACTACCGCAACAAAAAGTTATTGCAATGATACATACTTTTTTAGACAGCCCAACCAGTTTGAAATTATGCGTACCCATTTAAAAAATAATTTTCCTAACGGCACACATATCCTTGATTATGGTTGTTCCGATGGAGAAGAGACTTATTCTATTGCCATGGTGATTGAAGATATTAACAAAAAAGAAAAAACACCTTTATATACAATAACAGGACATGACCCTTCTACTGAAATTATAGAAATGGCTAACAAGGGTAAATACAAAGTAGATTCTTGGTTTACTCCAGATTCTTTTTTATCAAAAAATGAACCAACTGATTCAATCCAATTAAACAGTTACCAAGAATCTTTCCATAAACATTTTAAACCCACAGGAGAAGTTGAAAAAGATGTTGAAGTTTACAATAATATTTTTGCAAATCAAATTTCTTATAAAGTAAATAAAGAAGATTTTAATGGGGTTGTAGATTTTGTTGGAGGTCCAATAGAAGGAAATATAGATCAAATTGATAAAATATACGAAAATAAAGCAAAACCTGGTGTTATAGTTTTTAGAAATGCTTGGTACCATATTTTAGAGAACAAAACAAACAGTTCTCCTCTAGGAAAAGAAGAAATAAAAAATTTAAAAACCGTTTTAAAAAAGATTAACAATACTTTAGACGATAATGGAATACTTATAGTAGGGGCGTTGGGCAGAGACCATTTATTAAAAGAATTTAAAGAACGTGAAGGAATTATTGATCAAAGCCCATTTCATAAAGCATTATATGAATGCAATTTTGTACCACTTAAAAATTCCGCAGAACACCCGATAATTGACGGCAGAATTTCTGATAATATAAAAGTTTATACTATCTGGAAGAAGGTATCACCTAAAAAAAATAAGCTACCAAAAATATTCGACTTTTTAAATAAAAAACCTCTGCTTTAAAGCAGAGGTTTTTTATTTGATTACCTGTTTTCTAGCCGAACTTGAAGCTTACGCCGCAGCCGGCTTTTGGGTATTTCCAGTCAAGGGTTTTTGCAGGGCAAACAATTCTGCATGCGCCACATTCAAGACAGTTTTCAAAGCCAACGAGGGTTTTATTCTGCTCTTCATCCCAACTGTAAACATTTGCAGGACAACAATAAGTGCATGGTCTGTCTTTGCAGACTTTGCAGTCTTCCTGATTCGGTTTTAAGTGTGTTTCTTCATCGCATTTATATTTTACGGTGAATAATTTATCATCTATATGTTCCGGTATTTTATTACTCATTTTTTATAAGTCCTCTCTTGGTTTTAGCCCAGTAATACGCCCCAAACTAACTTAATTACTTTTGTTATATCGCTGAAAAGGTTAAAAGATCTTTCTTTAAAGATTCTTCCGATGAAATCTTTGTATTTTTTCTGCTTCGGAATACTATCGGTGGTTGTAAACAGATTGAAAAATTCGTTAACTTTTCCGGGTAAATAGTATCCTAAGAATATTGTAGAATTTTCTTCAGCAAATTTCATCACATCTTTATAAGTTTTTAAATCTTTTATTACAAAAGAGTCATCAAGCTTTTGTCTGTAAAGCGCGAGCATATTTGAAGTGAAGTCATTTTTCTCTATAGCTTCGATTGCGGTTTCCGCCGCAAGTTTTCCGCTAACCATAGCAAGGTTTGTGCCTTCCCAATGAACGTTATTTACGAGCATTGCGGCATCTCCCGCAATAAGAACTCCGTCTTTATAAAGTGGAGGCATTGCGCCGAATCCGCCTTCAGGAATAAGATGCGCTGAATATTCAAGAAGCTCTCCGCCTGCAATAAGAGGTTTAATTGAAGGATGTTCTTTTAACTGGTTTAAAAGTTCGTAAGGTTTTTTCTTGTGGTGTTTTAAGTCTTCTAAAGAAACGCCAACACCTACCACAACGGATTCAAGGTTTGTATAAATATATCCAAGCCCAACCATTCCCTGCATAGGTCCGCCAACTATGGTATAAATTACGCCGGCATCGCCTTCAAGATTA
>DNRP01000015.1 GCA_003499955.1 Cyanobacteria bacterium UBA9971 | reverse complement strand
ATATATCCAATATTAAGTTTAATATAAACTTCTTCATTTGTGTTGGCGACTTCGATTTTTTCTCCATATTCTCCGATTATTTCAAGGATTTCCGCTGATATTTCAAAAGTCGGAGTTATAAAATCAATAATTTCACCAAGTTTTAACTGGTTTTTTGCTTTTATTTTTAAGGTGT
Organism: Cyanobacteria bacterium UBA9971; assembly: GCA_003499955.1. Lineage (GTDB taxonomy): Bacteria > Cyanobacteriota > Vampirovibrionia > Gastranaerophilales > UBA9971 > UBA9971. The sequence continues at coordinate 7,193 of DNRP01000015.1, read as the reverse complement.
ATGTATTATCGTCATTGCGAGGAGGAGCTTTAGCTCCGACGTGGCAATCTAAAATACAAGGAGTATCTGTTTTTTGGATTGCCACGCTTCGCTCGCAATGACGGATTACTCCCTGAAAAACTGATTTCAACGTACTTTTGCTTGCTTTGTAATCATAATGGCTACTGTCAGGATTTTCAAGCAAAAATCCTGTTGTAAAGCCCCTATTTCCCGCATTAGAAAGCTCTTCATAAAGTTCTTTCACATCAGGCGATTTACCTTCATAGTAAGCATTAATTGCTTTTTTATAAGTTTTAGCCACTGATGCGGCGTAATACATGCTTTTTGTGCGACCTTCAATCTTGAACGAGCAAACACCCGCATTAATTAAAGCAGGAATATGTTCAATAAGAGAAAGATCTTTAGGATTTAAAATATATGTACCNNTGTACAAGAACTTCCAGCTCTATATCGGGAACTTTATTTGCGATTTGTTCTATTTCTTTTAATGATAATTCTCTTGCCAGAATTATTCTTGTTGCCCCCAAATCCTGCCAGAATTTCACTGATTCATAGTTCAAAACATTTGCCTGCGTACTTATATGCATAGGGACATCCGGCAAATATCTTTTTATATGGGAATAAAATCCGGGGTCGGCAAAAATTATGCCGTCAGGTTTTGCATCCGCCAACAATTCCATAAGCGGTGGAAGTTTTTCCATAATCTCGTTATTCGCAAAAACATTCAGCGTTACATAAGCGCTAACGCCCATTTTGTGAGCGGTTTCTATAGAATTTTTTATATTGTCATTTGTTATAATATTTCCGGTTTTCGGGCTTCTAAGACTGAAATCCGCCGTTCCCAGATAAACAGCATCGGCGCCGTAGGCAATAGCATACTGCATCTTTTCCAAATTCCCCGCCGGTAGTAAAAGTTCTGCGCGTTTCATATTACTTTCTCTCATTAAAAAATTAACCACTTTAAAAACTTAATAGACATGATATAATATTATAAAAGGGCGTGGCAGGACTGCCATCCTACCACATCAGAAGCCCTATTTTGCTACAAAGAACAAAATCAATTTAAGAATCAGCTCTAGTATTGCTAGGGCTTTTTCTGTTTTGTCCTTTTTCACATGCATCACCTCCTTTCCAATTGGCTACCATTTTAAGTGGTGTGTTGGAGGAATAGTGATTGGACTTCTTACCCTTTATTAAGTTTTCAATGTGCTAAGTCATACTAATAACACAGTTTATCAAAAATAAAAAAATAAGACTATTGAAAAAAATAGATAATTATTGTTATTATTGCTATAATTAACTGGAAAATAAATTGTATAAATCATAATATTCGCATAAAATCAGGTTTTTTATAAAATGCATATAAGTAAACACTCAAAATTAGTTAAAAAAATATTACAGCTAATAACATCAGAAAAATTTTCCGCTATTTTATTACTGTTAGTAAGTATTATTGTATTAACAGGACTATTAGCCAGCCGTTACTACCTATTTCAAAACATAGTAGATAACGGAATGAGCAAAGTTGATGTTATAGCATCAAAAAATATTAAAGTTGAAGATCCTGACAAAATGGAACTGGAAAAGCAGGAAGAAGCCGCGAAAATCAAACCGGTGCTAAGACCAAGCCAGGACGGCATAGATGAATACATAAGAAAAAACCTTGGAGAACTTCTTAATTCTATAAAAGAAGTCAGGGAAAAAAGCGCGAAAGATTCTGCCAAAAGAATTGAGGTCAAAGAATTACTGGAAATTACCGAAGATAATTATTTTATAAATAATTCTATTGACTACTTATTTAAATCCTCCGAAAGCGGCTATGCAAGAATAGCAACCGAATCCCTTAATTCCTTAAACGCAATTCTTGATGAAGGACTTTCTGATTCTGATTTTATAGCAAAAAGAAGTGACATTTTAAATAACCATATAAGGCTTTCTCTTCCTAAAACACAAAAAAGAGCAATCTTCCTTGTTCTTAACAAAATACTTGAACCAAACATGACTGAAGATAAAATTGCCACGGAACTTGAAAGACAAAAGGCAATTAATCAAGTTAAACCCATTTATACAAACTTCAAAAAAGGCGATATCATTGTTTCTGTGGGAGATAAAATAACCAGAGTTCAAAAATCCGCCTTAAAAAAAATCGGGTATAATGTTGCGCAGATTGATTTTTTCGGACTTTTTGGCATTTTTTCACTTGTAAGTTTATGTATTTTTACCCTAGCTTATTATCTTATTAATTTTGACTCAAAATTTTTAAAACCCTGCTATCTTGGGCTTATTGCACTTTTAACAGGAACGATAACGTTATTTGCCGTATTTTTGCCGCCGGAAATACCTGTTTATGTAATACCTATACCGGCTATAGCAATGCTTTTGACGATATTCACAAGCTCGAGAGTAGCTATGTTAGTGATAATACTAAACATTATAATGCTTGGTGTCGCTCTTCAATACCAGACAGCAGATATTTTCGTCTTTTTACTAGGCGGACTGATAGCAATATTCTCATCAAATTCCGTTAATTACTACAGGAGAATGGATATAGTAAGATCAGGGTTTAATGTCGGTCTTATTCAAACATTTGTAATACTTTCAATCTTCTTGCTGCAAAACGGAACAGATAATATTGACATTGCCGCGCTGTTGAAAAGCATTTTCTTAGGCTTTGCAAACGGTCTTGGAAGCGGAATAATTGCTCTTGGCTCATTACCGCTTATTGAAAGCGCATTTAAGATAATTACGCCTTACGGACTTGCTGAATTAGCCGATCATAACCAGATTTTACTGAGAAGATTGCAGTTTGAAGCACCGGGAACTTATCATCACAGTCTTATGGTAAGCAATTTATGCGAGGCTGCTGCTGAAGCGATAGACGGAAACCCTGTTTTAGCAAGAGTAGGAGCTTTTTATCATGACATCGGAAAATTAAAAAGACCCCTGTTTTTTATAGAAAACCAGTCATACTTTGGTATTGAAAATCCGCATGAAAAGCTCAATCCAAGGTTAAGCAAGATGGTAATCACCGCCCATCCCAAAGACGGTATTGAGCTTGCCAAAGAATACGGACTTCCTCCGGTAATTCTTCAGTTTATAATTCAGCACCACGGTGACGGAATCGCTTCTTATTTCTACATGCAAGCTCTTGAACAAGAGGGGGCGGAAAATATTTCCGAAGAACAATTTAGATACAACAATCCAAAACCTTCTACCAAAGAAATTGCAATTCTTATGCTTGCTGACGCTGTAGAATCTGCTGTAAGATCAATTAAAACACCTTCTCAAGAAATGATAGAAGATATAGTTGAAAATATTATTAAAGAAAGACTTTATGATGGTCAACTTTCAGAAAGCCCTCTTACCCAGAAGGATTTAAAAGTGGTCGCAGGCGTATTCAAACGCGTTCTTAGAGGTATGCAGCACCATAGAATCAAATATCATCAGAATGTTCTTGAAGAACTTAACCAGAAAACAGCTACTACAAATATAAAACAAATTCAGCAACAGCTTGAAGCCGAAGTTTTACCGGAAATACCTCCTGAAGAGCAGCCTAAAGAGAATTCTCAACAGTAATATGAACAAATTTAAAATTTCAATAACCGATAATCAGGATAGATTCAGCGTAAATATCGATAAAATAAACGATATTGCCTGCAAAATGCTGGATTATATAACTAAAGATACTGAAATAATAGAATCTACAGTATTAAACAATTTGAATTTGATTGAATATAACTTGGAGGTAGATATTGTATTCTGCGATGACGCTGATATACAGGAGCTAAACATGTCTTATAGAGGCAAGGACAAGCCCACTGACGTGTTATCTTTTGCTCTCTTTGCGGATAATCCTGATGAGTATTTCATAATAGACAATCAGATTTCTCTCGGGGAAATTATTATTTCGACAGAAACTGCTAAAAAACAGGCTGTTGAAAGAGAAAAAACTTTTAATGATGAAATTTATTTCCTTTTAAGCCACGGGATTTTGCATTTACTGGGGTTTGACCATCCTGATGAAGGAACTCTTGAAGATATGCTTGCGCTTCAGCATGAAATGACGGGTTTTGCTGTTAAATAAAAAGTGTTTTATTCTTTTTATGGGGTTCGGGGCGAAGCCCTGATAATGTCCTTCCCCCTTCTTTTTTGATACTTAATAAAAAAAGTGGGTCCTCCTCTGGGGTTTTTTGTTTTTCTTACTTTTTGCGTTCAAAAAGAAAGAAAATGAACACAGGGTTTAAGGGACAGTTAGTCCCTTTTATAAACAAAGACTACCTTTTTTGTACAAGAATATAAATTTTATACTAATCTGCAATGTAATCAAAGCCTCAAAGTGCTAAATTTTAGATTGTAGAGCAAAAAGTTTCTTTCAAAAATAAGGAGAACAAAGATGTTTAAAGGGCTTCTCGTTTCATTGATGACATTATTTTTTACTCTGGTTTTTGTTTCATCATCTCAAGCACTGGTAGTGCAAAATAAGACTGACACGACATTTAACATTACATCCTCCGATTATGTCGAACTTTGTAATGGCGCAGCAATTTGTCCCGATAAACAAAAGCACTGTATAAACTTATCCGGCTGCGAGAATGGATGTATTAATCTTTCTCCTGTTAATGGTTGCTGCACACAGCCTATAAAAGTTTGCGCAAACGAAAAGATTGTTATTAAAGGGAAAAAAGGAAATTATAAAGTAACAAGATACATGCTCAACGGAAAGAAAGAGAAAATAAATTTTAAATGCTGTGTAAGTTGCGTAAATTAATAAGCTGCAAGAACTAAAGCATATCTGAAGGGTCAACATCGATTAAAAACTTGACTTCCGAAGGAATATTGAGAGTTTTTAGGTAATTTGTTATCATCAAATGCCCATTTTCGCCCATTGTGTTTTTAATAATCACATGAAACCTGTATTCATGCTTAAGACGCGAAATAATACAAGGAGAAGGACCAAGCACCTCAAGCCTTTCGTCTATTTCTTGCGATTCAGTAAGTACCTTAAGCTTGTATGCAACTTCTTCGGAGATTTTTCGGGATTTTATCTCATTTTTGGAACTTATAATGAGCCTTATCAGGTAGCTAAAAGGCGGATAAGAAAGCTCGTTCCTTCCCTGCATCTCATAATTGTAAAAACTTACAAAATCCTGCTCTTTAGCGTGCTGTATCGCAAAATATTCCGGCGAATAAGTCTGAAAATAAACTTTCCCTTTAAAATCCCCCCTGCCGGCTCTTCCCGCAACCTGCGTGAGAAGCTGGAAACCTCTTTCTCCTGCCCGAAAATCCGGCATGTTGAATAAAGAATCCGCGGACAAAACACCCACAAGAGTTACATTAGCGATATCAAGCCCTTTTGCAATCATCTGTGTTCCTATAAGAACATCAATTTCACCTTGAGTGAAAGCCTCAATAATCTCGATATGAGCATTTTTCTTTGCCATTATATCGCTGTCAATCCTTGCAGCTCTGGCTTCAGGGAAATTTTTATTGAATAATTCCTCTACTTTTTGCGTTCCAAGCCCCGAATACTTAAACGCGCCACTGCCGCATTCAGGGCAGGTGTTTATAAAATCTCTTTCAAAATTGCAATAATGACATCGTAACTTGTTTGTGGTCTTATGAAGTATCAAAGGTATTGAACAGTTCTTGCATTCCGCGACAAATCCGCAATTAACACACTGCCCATAAGTAGAAAATCCACGCCTGTTTATAAGAAGTATAGACTGTTTGCCTTCTTCAAGATTTTTTTTCAGATTATGCCTTAATGCGCGTGAGAAAATGCTTTTATTTCCTGTGTTAAATTCTTCCCGCATATCAATAACTGTCACACCAGCCAACTCTCCGCTGCCGAATCTTTCCGGTAAATGCAGGATTTTGCCTGTATTTTTGGCTCTGTAATATGACACAACATCAGGAGTAGCACTGCCTAAAACCAATGCCGACCCTGTTCGCTTGGCTCTCTCAAAGGCGAGGGTTTTCGCGTTGTATCTGGGAGATGGCGAAGTCTGCTTGTAGCTTGATTCATGTTCTTCGTCAATTACAATAAGCCCGGGATTTTTGACAGGCGCGAATATTGCCGACCTTGCACCAACTATAATTTTTACTTCTCCGCTTTTTATTCGTTCCCACACGTCAAATCTTTCGCCTTCTGAAATATTGCTGTGCCAGAGAGCTACTTTATCTACACCAAATCGTGCAGAAATTCTCTTTGCCAGTTGTGATGCCAGAAGAATTTCCGGCGCGAGAATTATGACATCCTTACCTTTTTCCAGAGCAGCCTTGGCTGCATGCAAATAGACTTCGGTTTTTCCCGAGCCTGTAACCCCGTAAAGCAAGAGTGGCTCAGAATTGCCTGTTTTCATAGAATCGGTGATTTTATCTAAAGCTTCTTTTTGGTGAGTGCTTAAAGTTAAAAACTCATCTTTAGCTTGATTTTCAAAGATTTTCAAAGGATTTCTATAGATTTCTTTATCAAAAATCTCGATTTTTCCTGTTTCAGCTATTTTTTTCACAGTAAGAGCAGTAGTTTTCGCTTCTTTCAAAAATTCGCTCAGTTTACATTCCCCGCCAAGTTTTTCGAGTTTTTCCAAAACCGCGCTTTGTCTTTTGTCGCCCTGAATCCCCTTATTGGCATTGCGAGGAGCTTGCGACGAAGCAACCCATTTGTTATCCAATACTTTGTGGATTGTCCCCCTTATTTTTTGACATTTAATCAAAAAATTGGGTTCCCTGCTTTGCTCGCAATGACATGTAAGCCTCACAAACTTCTCAAGCTTTGGCTTTGCGGATTTTGCTTCTATTAAAGTCTTAACTTCTATAAGATTGCCGGCTCTTAATTTCCTCAAAGCCTCATAAAAAGCTCCCGATGAAATCTTTGACTTTCTTTGCAAGCTAAAAACACTTAGCTCAGGCTTTTCTTTAAGCAAAGCAATTATGGTTTCCTGATTTTTATTTGATTTAAGTTTATAAAAATCAGCTAATTCTTTTAAAGTCATTTTTAATTCTGAAATATTTTGAGCTTTCAAAGAAACGACTCTTTTCGATTTTGAGAAAAAAATAGAAGGAATTACGCATTCAAGAACATTTTGTAGATTACAACAATAATAATCGGCAATCCATTCAAGAAATTTCAAATACTGTTCATCAAAAAACGGCTCTGTATCAAGTATTTCGTAAATATATTTTGCTTTTAT
>DNRP01000167.1 GCA_003499955.1 Cyanobacteria bacterium UBA9971 | reverse complement strand
GGATGCAGTTGTTTTGTAATCATTATTTCAGGAGGAATAATCATTTTTTCACAAAACCCAAGTCGACTTAGAAATATTTTTTAATCTAATATAAAATTAACATAAAAGAGGAACTAAAATGAATAAGAATCAAGAATTAATAGAAAAATCCATAAAGTTCAAAGAACTTTTGAAAAAATCAAAAAATATTCTTTATCAAAATAAAACTGATAAAATTTTTATAACGATTGAAACAACTGAATCAAAGAGTCTTTTTTACGCAAAAAATACTTTAAATATTGTTTATGGCGTAAATGAAACGCCTTTTGGTAATGTTTTGCTTGACAAAACTGATAAAGGAATAAGCAATTTACTTTTTATAACTGAATCAGAAGAAAATTTTATTCAAAAATTCTTAAATAAATCGCCAAAAGCAAATTTTGTAAGAAATGATCTCGAAACAGAAAGCCTTATAAAGAAAATTTTTTACTCAAAAGAAGTAAATACAGCGTTTAATCTTCATTTAATCGGAACGGATTTTCAGGTAAAAGTCTGGCAAGCGCTGTTAAATATTCCTGAAGGCGCTGTTGTTTCTTATTCTGATGTGTCGGAATACATCAAACATCCAAATGCAAATAGAGCTGTCGGAACAGCTATAGGTCAAAACCCAATGCATTATTTAATTCCCTGTCACAGGGTTATAAAAAGTGACGGAAAAATAGGCGGTTATGCAGCGGGTACGGCATTAAAGCAGTCGATACTTATGCAGGAAATTTTCTGAATTATCGTTTCGGCAAAACGTTTATTCTTTTTAAAACTACCGCTATGCCTGTAACTTTAAGGTCAAGACTTGTATAATTAGTCCTTTGGGCTTCACAAAAACTCACAGAAGCTGAAGAAATTTCATTCAAGCAGTCTTTGTTTGATTTTATAACCCGTTCAAGCGTATTTGATTCAAGGGGTATTTGTCTAAATGTTTCTGTAGGCTGCTTTGAAGGATAAACAAGAGGTACTGAAGCCAGTGAACCCAGAGCAAAAACATCCGCTGGCAAATCTATTTTTAATGAAGCCGTATAATCTTCCCCTGATATTACCTGTTCAGGTACATTAAAATTGATGTTTATATTTTTTGCCGTGCCGTATTTTATAACTGTTTCTTCATAAAGCGTTTTGTCGGTAATTATTTTCCAGCCGCAGCCGTATTTTTCAAGATATAAAATATTATGAGATGTTCCGTTTATATTGCCGTTGTCTTTGGTTATTTCGGATTTTTCGTTTGTAGTTGCTGTTATATCCTCGCTAAATTCAATGCTTGCCCTGTTATTATCAAGTCTTAGGTTTTTAATAACGGTTGCGTATTTTAAATCAGGACATTTTTTCCAGGTTTGTTTTATTAAATCAATTATCTGATCTTTATTAAAACCGTCGCCGCTTATATAATTTGAAGCGTAATAATCCCCTATTTTTTGAATGTTATGGGAATTAAGATCGATTAAATATTTAGCCAAAAATGTATTTAATTCTTTTGCTGTTTCAGTTTGGTCATTTTTTACATAATAAGTATAAACGGTATTTTCTTCTTTAGGCTTTTCTTGTGCAGCAAAAGGAGATTTACCGTTTTGAGAGGTTTGAACTTGTTTCTGTTCTTGCGCTAAAGAAGGCATGCCTATGCTTTGCGAAAAAAGCATGCTTAAAAATAATATATTTATTAAAAAAATTTTTTTTCTCATATAAACCAAAGTTCTCTTTATTGTTTAGATAGAGAAGATAATACCTTTTTTTTATAAATTAGGCAAAGGCTTTCTTTTGTAATTTATTACTTTTTGTACAAAGAATAATAAATTAATTTACTTTTACGTGCTTTTAAGATAAATTATTGTCTGAATATGCATAAGATTTTTTGTTATTTTTAAGCTAAAATAATTATATAACACACGAGGATAAGTGAATGACAAATCAGGCGGTTTTAAAAGAGCTCGAAGGAAGCACATTTCAACTTACCGAAGAGCAAAGAGACATTAAACAAGTAGTTCGCGAATTTGCAGAAACTGTAATAGCACCGCGTTCAGCAGAAGTTGACGAAACAGCAAAGTTTCCGTGGGATGTATATAAAGAAATGGCGGAAAGCGGACTTATTTCGCTTCCATATCCTGAACAATACGGTGGAGGCGGAGCTGATCCCGTTATGGAATGTATTCTTGTAGAAGAATTATCAAGAGTAGACCTTTCTGTTGCGCTTGCTTGTGGCGTAAACACTCTGGGAAGCCAGCCTATTATGTTAGGCGGAACAGAAGAGCAAAAAAGAAAATATATACCTCAAATTACTTCGGGAGAAAAACTTTGCGCTTTTGGCTTAACAGAAGCCGGTGCAGGAAGTGATTTTATGGGAATTAAAACCCGCGCTGTCAAAAAAGGCGATAAATATATCATTAACGGCACAAAATTATTTATAAGCCATGCTAATTTATCAGAAATAGTAACAGTTTTTGCAAAAACCAGTCCTGAACCGGGTCTTAAGAGTTTAAGCTGTTTTATTGTAGACAAAAGTTCTCCAGGATTTAAAGTTGGTAAAACCGAGCATAAACTTGGTATCAGAGGTTCTGAAACTGCTGAGCTTATTTTTGAAGATATGGAAATTCCTGCAGAAAATCTTATCGGGAATGAAGGAGCAGGCTGGAAACTCGCTATGAGTACTCTTGACCACTCAAGACCGGGTGTTGGAGCTCAAGGTGTAGGCGTTGCTCAAGGCGCTCTTGATTTTGCATTTAAATATGCGCAGGAAAGAGAACAATTCGGTCAGCCTATCGGAAACTTTGAAGCTGTTCAAAATATGCTTGTTAAAATGGCTATGGATGTTGAAGCAGCAAGGCTTCTTGTTTACAAAGCAGCTGTTTCAGTTTGTAATGATAACAGAGAAAAAGCAATGTATGCTTCCCTTTCAAAATGCTACGGCGGCGATGTCGCTATGAGAGTTACTACCGATGCTGTTCAAGTTCTTGGCGGATATGGATTCACAAAAGAATTCCCTGTTGAAAGAATGATGAGAGATGCCAAAATCACTCAGATTTATGAAGGAACCAATCAGGTTCAAAGAATGGTTATCAGCAGACACCTTCTTAAGGGTTATAAATAAATCATTGCCGTTTTGAACGGTGTGAGAAATCTAATAAATTTAACAATCCGGCTTACTTAGGTAAACCGGATTATTTTTATGCGCTAAATTACCTATTTTTTATTGGAAAAAAGGGCTTTTCATGTTAATAGACACGAAAAATTGCGCATGTTAGTTTTTATTTATACTAATTTAAAAAAATAAGCGATAAATAGAAAAGTTTTTTATATAAAAAACAAAAGGGCGAGCAGGGAGCAAAGCGACCGTAGCGAGCCCGAAATCTACTCTAGCCCCCTCCCTCAAGGGAGGGGGTTGGGGGTGGGTGATAAATAAATATTTTATCGAAAACTTTTTTGAAAAAATGTAAGCGCAGTTGAAAAAGGATTTGTAAAAAATGGAAAATATTACAGTA
>DNRP01000066.1:15844-21338 GCA_003499955.1 Cyanobacteria bacterium UBA9971 | reverse complement strand
GAAGCCGCCGAAATTGCAAGAATAAAAAAAGAAATGAACGAGCTTATGGCAAAACACAGCGGTCAGTCTTTGGAAAGAATTGAAAAAGACGTGGAAAGAGATTATTTTCTGTCCGCCGAAGAAGCTAAAGATTACGGGCTTGTAGACAAAGTTCTTTACAAAACTCAACCTGTTAAAAAAGAAGAATAAAATACTATACATATATAAGCATTAAAAAATGTGAGGTCATCAATCCTCACATTTTTGTTATGGAATTGGTACAAATTATTTTTACAAAAATTTACTTAAGTTTTTGGGAGATCAGTCCGAAATAAAAAATATACATTTTATTTTAGTGCGGGCTTTTTTATCTTGATAGGAGAAATGTTTTGAAACACAGTAGCGATTGGTCAAACAAATTTAGTTATGAAGGTTTTGAAGACACAAACAACAACCGGGAAATTTTAGGAGATGCTCACGAAGCGCTGAATCGTTTTTACCAAAAAGAAACCAGAAGGAGTAAAGCAGTCAANNCCCAAAAAACCTTATTGGCAAGAGAACCGCGAATATTAAAAAATTAATCATAATCGAAAGGAGTATTTTATAGGGAAAAATTAAATAAGTTATAGACAAAACCTCCGCTTAGTCGGAGGTTTTGTCTTGATTAAGTTTTTATAAGTTTGCCCTTTTTGATTATTTCCTGATAAAGAAAATCGCCTTCCGAGGCTTTTTGGTATTCTTCTGTTGAATAAGGTCTTGGGGAAATGTCATAATCTATAGCCATACTTATTTTTTTCAACAAAATTGACTCATTAACAAAGTCCTTGCCAAAATCAGGTGATATTATGGCAATATCAATATCGCTGTCTTCATTTGCTTTGTTATGAGCGTAAGAGCCAAATAATACCGCTACTTCAACTCTTATATCTTTTAGTTTAACAGCTTTTATGAAGTCTTTAACTATTCTGGCAACTTGCTTTTTAGCCATTCAAAAGTCCTTTTATGTATTTAATCCTACAACAGCACCGATTCTATTTATTAGAGCTTTTTTAAATTCTTCGGGATTGCCTTTTTCCCAAAAAATCATGTTTCTTTGCTTAATATCGAAATGGACNNCTGCGCCTTATTTCTTTTATTATTTCATCAGTAATGTAGTTCACATGCTCTTTATTATCTATTTTCATTGCTTTATAGCCTGCCCCTTGTTCGATTGCAGGATTTATAACATCAGAATAAATTTTTTGCATTTCATCGTTGAACCACATAGCAACAAAACATTGGTCAGATTTGAGATTTTTTCCTGATTCTTCAATATAGTTTATTCCTTTTGGTAATAAACTTACATTTACAGGATAGTTTTGAAGAGTTTTTGGTATTGAATTTTTATACATTTCATAAGCTTTATCAGCGTCTTCCAATTGTTGAGATGCTCTAATAAGATTATTTATGTCAGTTGAAATAAATTCTTCTTTATTTAAATAATCTAAAATATCTAATAATTCTTTTGAATTTGAACAAAAGAATAAAGGATAATCAATCAAATCCATGTATAATTTTTGAAATAAATATTTTGTGTTTGTTGCTAAAAATTCTAAGACAAGATCAATTTTCTTTAAGATATTTGAAGGATAAGGAACTGATGCTAAAAGCTGATTTAAGTTATCTTTAGTTATAGTTATTGGCATTTTAGATGTTTTTGTTAACCATCTTAATTTTAAAATATCCTCTTCAGACAACTTCGAAATAGGACTATTAGAATTAGGTGTACTAGAAATTAGTTCATAATCAATATAATATTTTCCACAACAAGGACAATCAATTCCACATAAAGCTTTATTATTTATTACAGCTACTTCAGGTAAAGATTTAACTTTATTAGTATTTTTACATAAGAAACAAGTAATTTTATCATATTGATTCATTATTGAAACCTTTATTATAAATTTAATTGGATATAATCATTAATTTTACTATAACAAAGTTTTTAAAGAGTTTTTTCTTTTTAATGGGCTTGCAGCCCAAACCTGCCTTCATTTTCTTTGGTTGCAAAGAAAACGAAGCAAAAGAAACTTTGCCCTATACTGCGGTTTCTATATTTCTACCCTGCTTACGATTTAAGTTTACAGTTGTTTGATGCCCGTAACTCTGAGCAAGCTCCTCAAACAAGACGGGCTTGCCTTCGGTACGCAGGGTGAAATATTACGAAACCTCTGCAACGGGCGCCCGTTAGCGAAAGCTCCGTAATATGGTGGTTTGAATGAAGAAATTCGTAACCGGGTTTCAGGGAAGGACTCCGCTTTTTCTGACTAAATGTCAGGAAAAGAAGGAGGAGCCCCTGACTCTCTCTCCCCTCGCAGGGTTTTAGTTTTTCTTACTTTTTGCGTTCAAAAAGTAAGAAAATGAAGACGGGTAAAGGGTGGTAAACTCTTTTATAAAAACAACCTACCTTTTAGCTTCCTCTGCAAAAGTTGAAATTATATCCTCAAGCCACTGCCTGCCAAGCAAAAAACTTTGCCAGTCGATTTTTTCATCGGAAGAATGAATATTTTCCAGATTCGCAAGCCCTGCTATAACAGGAATAAACGCCTCAGCAGAAGCATTTTTCTTCTCGTTGGCGAAAACATGGGTTTCCGCGCCGGCGTGAAAAGAACTCGGGACAACTTTCAGGTTTTGTTTTTCGCCTGCTTTTATAGCTATATCCGTCAAGAGAGCATCTTCGCTTTTTACAAACGGCTTGAGATGCTTGTAAATCTCTAAATCAATTTTAATCAGCCCGGAGTACTTTTCGTTTGTCTTGTTGATTAGATTTTTAATTTTCTCAATTAATTCCTGTTCGTTTTCAGGCTCGGAACTCCTCAAGGAATAAGCAATCTGGGCGTCTGACGAAATTATATTCAGGGCAGAGCCTTTATTTATGGAATCAAGAATATTTTTAGCGTCATACTTTGCAGGAATAGACTTATTTTCTTTGCCTAATTCGTAAGCATCCTTAATAGCTTCCGCTATGTAAGTATTGACAGCCCCACCGGAAATAACACCCGCGTTTATGGAAGTTATAGTTCCTTTTTTATTGCTTTTGATAACCCCCTGAGGAATTTGTGAATCAAGCTCGCAAAGAACTTTTATTGCACTGATTCTGGTTTTGTCATGGATATTTATGCCGGAATGCCCGCCTTTTCCTTCATTCACTTTAATATAAAGATTTGTAAATCCCGCGCCCTCGCAATCTAATTCTCCTAAAGTTTCCCCGTCGCATATAATTGCGTATTTTGAGTTTAATTTAGAAGTGTCGAGGTTTTGAACGCCGGACATACCCATTTCTTCATCACGGGTAAAAGTAATCTCAATCGCTCCATGCAAGGACTGAGATTGCCACGTCGGCGCAAGCGCCTCCTCGCAATGACGACTATATTTTATTGCCAAATCAAGTATCGCGGCGACCCCTGCTTTGTTGTCAGCGCCGAGAGTACGGGTTTTATCGGTTTCTATAAATATCCCGTCTTCTGAAAGCCGTATATTAATTTCTTCAGACCCCCCAACCACGTCCATATGTGCGGAAAGCAAAAGCGAAGGGACTTTTTCACAACCTTTTGAAGCCGGAATTTTTGCAATTATATTTTTAAAACTGTCATATTCAGCCTGAATGGAATTTTCCTTAAAAATTTCCAGTATCCTCTGAGAAAGACGATCTTCTTTAAGCGACGGCGAAGGTATTTCGCAAAGCTCCACAAATAAATTAATAAGATTGTAAACTTTTATTAACTCCCTAAGTTCCATAATTTCCCTCTTTAATATATTAATTTATATAAAATTTGAATTTTATATACGTTTTTTATTCTATAATATTGAAGTGAATATGCAAAATAAAAATTAAAAAAGGAGTACTTTAATGAGTGACTACGTATTTAAGTTCAAAAAAGGCGAAGTTGAAATTGAATTGAAATCAGATGATCCAAAATTTATTGAAGATCAGCTTGATAAATGGAGAGATGCACTCTTAAAAGATTAATTTACAGTAGTATCGTCTTATTTATAATATTGTCATTCCGGTATTTTGTATCTCTTTGTAATGACATTAATTAATATTCTAGGGTATTTATAGCTCGGGGGTTATTGTATTTATATGCCATTTTATAGTTTTAGTATGAAAAAAGGTAAATATCAGGTTGAAATGACATCTGATGACGTATATTTTGCAAATAGGCAGGTTGATAGGCTTTTTGAGAAATTATTATCAATAAAAGGAAGGCTCAGGGTTGTTCTTCCTTCGATTGATGCTGAAAAAGTCGAAAAAGAAACCAAAGAACTGGAACAAAAACGTTTAATAAAAGAATTAACCCCTGATCGTATAAATACACAGGAAAAACAAGAAAATAATCCTGTTAAACAACAAAAAGAAGAACCTGAAAAAGTTGTTAAAGAAGTTATTACAAAACAGGACGAAATAGTCGAAAAAATAATTGAAAAGCCGTCTGAGTCCGAAAAACCCGAACCACTTTCTGAAAAAATTGAGGAAGTGGTTGAATTAGTTGATGAAACAGAAGAACAGGAAGAAACAGAAATTCTTGCTGAAGAAGAGGAAGAAGTCGCTGAAATAGTCGAAGAAATAATTGAAGAAGAAGTACAGGGCAATATTTTTGAAAATATTTTGGCTGAAAAAACTCAAGAAATAGAAAAATATTATGAAGATGAAGAGGAAGAACAAACGGCTAAAGAACCTCCGAAAACAAAAAAAACATTTACTTTTAAAAGTATAATTACAGACAAGATTAAAAAACCTAATTACGATAAGAATGCTCCCAGACAAAAAGCCGGATTTAAAACCCGTGAAATTGAAGAACCGGAAGAACAAACAGTAAAACCTCAAGATATTGTTTTTGAAGAAGATGAAGAAATAGCAAAAATTCTTGAAGAAAAAATCAAAAAAAGTATTCCCCGGCAAGAAAATAAAATTATTTCCGAAGATGAACAAGAAATTACAGCTGTAGAAATAGATGAACCCGATTTGATTTATGAAGAAGAATCGGAGGAAGCTGATTTAACAACTCAAGAATTTGAATCACTGGGAGAACTTATAGCTGTTAAAAAGCCTCAATCCAAGTTGGATTACTTGTTACTAACTGCTTATTACTTACAAACTAATGACAGCCTTTTTAAATATTCTCTTAAACAGTTGAATTCTAAGGTAATGCCTTTTCTTGGTTCTTTAATAGATCATTCAATTATTCATAATGCGGTTGCGCAAGATTTTATAGAAGTTGTTCCTGATTATAACGGAACGGCAGAAGTTACAGAATACAGATTGACCCCGTTGGGCGAAAATTATTTGATAAATGAGTTATAAAGATAATAAAAAAGTAGCAGTGGCAATGAGCGGTGGTGTTGATAGCACTACCGTTGCTCTTTTGCTGATGAAAGAAGGCTGTGAAGTATCAGGCATTACGGGCATAATGCATGATGGAATGAAGGAAGCCGCAAAAAATGCTTCTGAGGCTTGTAAGGCTATCGGCATAGA
>DNRP01000066.1:4455-15779 GCA_003499955.1 Cyanobacteria bacterium UBA9971 | reverse complement strand
CTTTATAGAGGTGAAGATCCTAAAAAAGACCAGTCTTATATGCTTTTTGCGCTGACTCAAAAGCAGCTTTCAAAGACTTTATTTCCTCTTGGGAATATGGATAAGACAAAAGTCAAAGAAATTGCGCGGAATAATCAACTGGTTTCTGCTAATAGCAAAGAAAGTCAGGATGTTTGTTTTATTTGTCCGCCGGAAACTACACAATCTTATCTTTTAAGCAAATTTGGCGAAAAAAATGGCGAAATAATAGATTATAAAACAGGAAAAGTTCTGGGAATTCACAAAGGAGCTTTTAATTTTACGATAGGTCAACGAAAAGGCATTGGTATAGCTGCAAGCGAACCCTTATATGTAATTTCTACAGATCCTGACGAAAATAAAATTTATGTCGGATTTAAAGACTTGCTTTCAAGTCAGGAATTTGATGTGGAAAATGTTAACTGGCAGCAGCAAGAATATGCAGATATGCAGGAATTTTCCGCGATGACAAAGATTCGTTATAATTCAGCAGCGAAAGAAGCTATTATTATAAAAACAGGTAAAAATTCGCTTCATGTGAAACTTAAAGAACCGCAATTCGCCATAACTCCCGGACAGGCTGCTGTTTTTTATGATATGAATAATGAATATGTTCTTTGCGGTGGTTGGATAAAGTAAAAAAATGTAAATAAAATTTAACATGTCTTTCAAATAAAGCATTTTTTATTATTTAGGAACATTAAATTCATAGATAATGAAACTGCTTGAAGGGAGATTCGAAATATGCGCGCCGATTTAAATAATATTGCTTTTTCAGGAAGTGTTCAACCTTTAAATAAGCTTGCTAAAACTTTAAAAACAAATTTTAAATTAGCTGAACTTACTGAAACCGGAATAAAAGACGCTTTTGTGGCTAATGCTGATCTTATTAAACGAGTAGAAAAAGACTTAAAAGCAGATGTTGGTATTGGAATTAGTTCTATCTATACTAAAAACGCGCATGGCTCTGAAGAAGGCTTTTTCAACCATAAAGGTCTTAGTTTACCCGATTTTGTGAAAAAGACATTAAGTGATATTTTAGAACCTGCAAAGAAATTTCGTGTGGAAGAAATGGGCAATCCTCATCCGGGAGATATACTTCCGCCCGAAACTCTTTTGGAAACCTGCCAACGTTTAGTAAGCAAGAAAGATCCGGGCAGAATTATTGATAAAAAAGATATGGAAGGTGTATTCGGACGCTTTTTTGCAAGAGGTAAAAAAGTGGCAAAAACTACTGAAGAAGCAGTAAAAATTGCGCAAGCAGAAGCAGAAAACGCTAAAAATGATGCACTTAGACCGCCAAGTTTAATGTCAAGATTCTTTGGAAGTTAAAAACAAATTTAAGGCAATAATTCGATAAGCTCATCGTAAGTTTCAGGTCTTCTATCCCTGTAAAATTGCCATAATTTGCGTGTTTCAGTAATCATATCAAGGTTAAGATCAGCGATGACAATTTCTTCCTGATCATAAGAGCCTTTTGAGAGAAACTGTCCTTTGGGATTTACAAAATAACTTGTTCCAAAGAACGGACTTTCATCCATTTCCTTGCCTACTCTGTTTATTGCGCCTACATAATACATGTTTGCAACGGCATGGGCAGGTTGTTCCAATTCCCAGAGATATTTTGAAAGACTATCTACTGTTGCAGAAGGATTAAAAACAATTTCTGCTCCATTCAGTCCCAAAATTCTTGCGCCTTCGGGAAAATGTCTATCATAACAGGTATAAACACCTATTTTGCAATATGCCGTGTTAAATACCGGATAGCCTAGATTTCCGGGTTTGAAATAAAATTTTTCCCAGAATCCTTTGAGGTGAGGGATATGATTTTTCCTGTAAAGTCCTAATATTTCTCCATCGGCATCTATTACAGCAGTTGTATTATAATAAACACCTCTGTTTACTTCTTCAAAAATCGGTACAACCAGTACAACCTTAAGTTTTTTTGCAACTTCCTGCATTGTGCTAATAGTCGGACCGGGGATTGGTTCAGCCCACTCAAACCATTTGTTGTCCTGCTCTGCTGCAAAATAAGGTGAAAAGAACAATTCCTGTAATGCAAAAACCTGAACCCCTTGATTTGCGCCTTTTTCTATAAAAGAAATTGCTTTATCAATGTTTTCCTGTTTATTATAGCCTGTTTTTGTCTGAATTAAACCTGCTTTTACTGCCGTTGTCATTTATTTTCACCTTTTAGCTGATTTATTGCTTCATCAAGTTTTCTTAAGGTAAATCCGATTTCATAAGGACAAAATCTTTTTTCGTTAATTAAATCCAGTTCCACTTCAAGGATTAAATCTCTTGCTTTAGTTAATTTTTCTATAAAAGTGTTCATTTTTAGTTTCCTGTTTTTTTAAGATATTTTTTTATTTTTTATCTTACATCAAGCATGAAAAGATTTTAAATAAAAAGGTTCGGTTTTGTTTAATTTTTTAAAGGTATTTTTTGTTTATAGTAAGGGGCTGTCTGCCCCTTGCCCTGAGTTCATTTTCTTTCTTTTGACGTCAAAAGAAAGAAAACGCAACCAAAAAAAAGAAAAACTAAAATCCCAAAGGGTCGACATGGTCAAAGGGGAAACCCCTTTGAAATCCCCGTTCATCCGTAGCGCCCATTAGCGAAAGCTCCGTCTTATTTCGGCTTGCGTTCCGAAGGCAAGCCCGTCTTGTTTGAAGCCAGAAGGGCTGAGTTGCGGGCATCAAACGCATTTAAACTTAAATCGTAAGCAAGTCAGAAATATAGGAGTTGTAGTGTGGGCTAAAGTTTTCTTTGCTTCGTTTCTTTTGCATCAAAAGAAATGAAGACGGGTAAAGGGTGGTAAACCCTTTTATAAACAAATTAAATACCTTTATATTACAATTATCTTTAAGAGTTTAAAAAAAACAGGTGTTTATGAATAAAAATAAAATAAAAATCCTTATCGTTGAAGACAGCCTTGAATGGATAAAATTCCATATAAACCTTTTAAATCAGTTTTTTGAAACTGATTTGATTGAAATTGATTTTGAAATGAGCGCGAGGGCAGGATTTAATAAAGTTATTAAAAAATCAGAAACTCGTTATGATTTGATAATTTCTGACCTTGAAATGGAAACTATTCTGGAAGAAGATTATGCAGGAAGCTGGTTCGTAAGGAATATTCTTAAAAGAGAAGAGTGTAAAAATTCAAAAATACTAATTATTTCAGGCAGCCATGATATTAAAGAAGTGGCAAATGGCTTTAATGTTGATTTTATACCAAAATACGCGCTTTCTAATAATCCCGAGATTATGAGTTATAAACTGGAAGAAATATTACCGATTTGTCATTCTGAGGAGCAAAGCGACGTGAGAATCTATCCTGAAAACAACATTGAATAGATTGCCACGTCGGTGCTGCACACCTCCTCGCAATGACATCAATTTGAAAAAACTTAATCTTCGGGTTAGTTTTTTTTAAACCTCGAGGTTGATGCTTCATTCTGAAAAATAATGCAAACTATAGTTATATTGTGAAGGGGATTGATTGCCGGAATGTATTAAGTTTGTGTGTTAATCAGGAGGAAATATGGATAATTTTTCAAACGAATTGGAATTAAATTTTAACGGTGAACTTGCGGAAAGAATAACCTTAGGTCAAATTTGGGGAAATCAGCCTCCTATAATGCACTGGTGTTTTGGGCTTACCTCCTTAAGTTTCGGGCTTGTTTATATGCTTTTATTTACAATGCTGTAAGAATTTGTCATTGCGGGGCATGAAACATCTTTAAAGTTATTGATTAAAATAACGAAGCAATCTTTTAAAATGGCGTATTGTCATAGGGAAGATTGCTTCGTTATTTTAATTGTTATGTTTTTACAGACAATACATGCTTCGCAATGACATTTCCATTATTCTTGTTTTTACACTATCAAGTCTTGTGGTAAAATTAAAAAGCAGTTGATGATTAGGTGGTAAATAATCATGGCAAAAGTCGAATTAAAAAACGTCTGTAAATCCTACGAAAAAAAAGTAGAAATAGTAAAAAATATAAATCTTGAAGTTAATGATAAAGAATTTATAGTACTGGTAGGACCTTCCGGTTGTGGAAAATCAACCATATTAAGAATGATAGCGGGACTTGAAGAAATAACCGACGGTGAAATTTTTATCGGGGAAAAAGTTGTAAACAATGTCCACCCGAAAGACCGTGATATTGCTATGGTTTTCCAGAATTATGCCCTTTATCCTCATATGGACGTCTATGACAACATGGCGTTTGGCTTAAAGATGCGTAAATTCAAAAAAGACGTGATTGATAAACGTGTAACAGAAGCCGCGGGAATTTTAGACCTTACAGAATACTTGCATAGAAAACCACGCCAGCTTTCCGGCGGACAGAGACAGAGAGTTGCGCTCGGAAGAGCAATTGTAAGAGATCCGCAGGTGTTTTTAATGGATGAACCGCTTTCCAATCTCGACGCAAAACTTAGAGTTCAGATGCGGTTTGAAATTAAAAAACTTCATGACACATTAAAAACTACTTTTGTTTATGTTACCCACGATCAGGTGGAAGCTATGACAATGGGTGACAGGATTGTGGTTCTTAACGGCGGTGTGATTCAGCAGGCAGATACTCCCGAGCAAATTTATAACTGGCCTGAAAATATCTTTGTGGCCGGTTTTATCGGCTCTCCTGCAATGAATTTTATTGAAACACAGATTTTGCCTGACAAAACCATAAAACTTGGAAATCAAACAATTTATCCTGATGATAATTTAAACGCTGTTATTCATAATAATGATTTAATCGGCAAAAAAGTTACTATTGGCATTCGCCCTGAACATTTTTCTTTAAATTCTAACGGAATAAAAGTAATTCCCGAACTAGTGGAAATGCTTGGCAGCGAAAAATTAATTCATTTTAATCTCGAAGATAAAAAAACTGTAGCTAAGCTTTCTTCTGACAAAGAAGTTACAACAGGCGAAGAAATTACTCTTGCTCCTGATGTGTCAAAAATTTTGGTCTTTGATTCAGAAACAGGAAAAAGATTTAAAGCGTTTTAAACAGGCAGGGTAAAATAAAAAGTAGTCCCAATCCCTTCTTGTGTTTCAAACCATATTTTGCCGCAATGCGCTTCAACTATCTGTTTTGAAAGATATAAGCCGAGTCCTGTGCCGACTTTTCTTTTTTCTGTTGGATATCTCTGGAATATCATATCAATATGTTCTTTAGGAATGCCTTCACCATTGTCTTGCACCGCAATCAGAATATTATTTTCTTCTTTTGAAGCATATACTCTTATCTGAGTGTTTTTTCTCGTGTGCTTTATAGCGTTTCCTACAAGATTAGAAAGTACTCTGGTTATCTCATCCCTATCGACGTTTATTAAAGGCAAATCTTCAGGAATATTAAGATAAATTTGCGATTCTTTATCCGCCGCAAGATATTTTAATGAGATGACAGATTCTTCTATTAATTCTTTTATGTTTGTTTCTGTTTTGTTTAATACAGGCTTTCCTGATTCATAATGGTATACAGACAATAAATTATTTACTATTTTTAGAAGACCTTTATTTGTTTTATAAATATCCTCAATATATTCATCATAATGTTCGCTTAAATAATTTATTTTTTTGGAAATCATTGCTTCAAGAGCTTTTTGTTCTGCAATTATCGGACTTCTTAAATCATGCGTAAGTGTTGCTATAAAAGTTCTTTTGATTTCTTCTATTTCCTCTTTTTGGAGAATTTTTAAAGATATAATGGATATAGTATCAATTATAAGCTGCATCAGGTTTTTTTCATATTCAGTCCAGTTATGATTTATTGAATTTGCAAGCATTGTAATTTCTATAATTTCGATGGGTTTTTCTTTTAATATCATTTTAAGAGTCGGATAAATAATAAAGGAATTAACATTCTGCGACCTTAAATAGTCTTTTAATTCCCCGTTTTTAATTTCCGACTCTGTATCGTTTATGGTAATAAACATTCCCGGCTCAACCAGTATTTCTTCAAGATTTGCTTTTGTAAAACGCCAGGAATCTTTTAGGCTTACAATGTTTTCTTTTGAAGTTTTTTCATTTGTTATTACAATAGAGTCTTTAATAAAATGAAAATGTATTGCCCTTTCTACGTTAAAAATATTTAAGAGCTGATTTAGTGTATAATCATCTATTTCTTCATAAGTTTTGAGGGTATTAATTTCTTCAGTTATTTGTCTTAAGGCTTTTTCATTCGTAAGAGCTTTATTTAGTTCCTCATTAATATTGAATAAATTTATTCCTATAGCAATTTGTTGACAGACAGGTGTTAATAAATCCAGTTTTTCCTGTTCCCATTCTTTCGTAGCTGTTGTGTTTTCAATAATAATACTTGCAAGAAACTTGTCTTTATAAAATATTGGAGATTCAATAAATGATTTTGTAGATAAAGACGAGCAAAATTCTTTTATGTATATAGGAAGTTCACTGTTTTCAACATCATTAACTATAAAAGGTTTTTTATAGTTAGTAAGAATATCTGTAATATATTTGGAAATTTCTGTAGAATATTTACCTTTTTCAATAAGAGAAGGGATTTGTTCGTTTTTTCTGTATTCGGCAATAACTTCTGAAAAAACGCCTTCTTCTTTATTATAATTTCTTATTTTGACCCTTTCTGCATCAAAAAGTTTTCCTATTTCTTCACTTATTAAATTAAGAGCTTTTTCAAGATCTTCACTTGACAGAATATTATTTATTATTTTTCTTAAAAGAAATTCTCTTTTAATGGTTTCCTGTAATTTTTCGGTTAAAGCAGCCTGATTTATGACTATTGCAGATTGATTAGCAATAGTTTCAAGGAGTTTTTTTTCATCTTCGCTAAATTCTTTGAAATTTTTTACATAATCTACTATTAATAAACCTACAGGTCTGTCGGCATAAAACATGGGAGCTGTCATAAAAGATTTGGTTTCAAATTCTTTCATCAAAGCTGTTTCTTTTTCAGAAAGTATTAATTTGTTTACATCGTTAACCCCTGCAACTTCTTTTTGTTGTAATGCAATATTAACGGAAATTTCCATTTCCTCCGGCAAAAGTTTTTTTCCGACAGGACTTTTAAATTCTAAAGAAGATACATAAACACTGTTAGAATTAATCGGAAAAAATTCTTTATTTTTAAAGTCATAATTAACAATAAAACATCTGTCCGCTTTAAAAATTTTTCCTGTATTATTAACAATACTGCGAAGACTTTCATTTGTACTTCGCGATTCAAGTGAATTTATAATAATTTCTCTTAAAATTATTTCTCTTTCCATAAGTATTTTCAGGTTTTTTATCATGTTATTAAAAGAATTGGACAAACTCCCCAATTCATCTTTTTTGCTGTAGATTTCCGCTTTTGCGTTGAGATTTCCTTCAGAAACACTTAGAGCTATTTTTTCAAGAGTTTTTAATGAAATTAACAATGCGTAAGAAAAACATGCAAATACATACATTATTCCTAAAAGAATGATTAATACTGTTATTTTAAGCAAGGTTTTTTCTTTTTCAAGCATATTTAATCTTTCAGTCAAAAGATTTTCAAGAATGCTTATTTCTGTTTCATAAAGCCTGTAGGTTGAGTTGAGGGCAGATGTTCCCGCCGTATAATAATCTTTTGGGGATATTATAATTTTTTGGGGCATGATTATTTCTTTATCAATTAAGTCTGTAAAATGATTTGTNNCTGTTTTTTTAAGAAGAAATATTTTTTCACTCTTAAATATTTTTTTTCTTTCTAATGCTCCAACTCCAAAACTTCTTGCTTGCGCAATATTCTCTGTTAATTCAGGGAGATTGCGAGAAACAGAGCGCGCCAGATAAAAATTATTTAATGAAGGATCCAATACAAGTTTAGAAATATCACTAATATAAGAAATTAAATAAATTATTTTATTTATTAAAACAACGTGTTGTTTATAATTTTCTCCCGGAGTTAAATTTAAAGAATTATTTTCTAAATTTTTCCATTCATTATTAATTTCCAACCATAGTCTATCAATTTTAAACTCATAGTTGTTTGTTTGTTGCACTTTATTTACAAGATTAATTTCTTCATTAATTTTTTTATTTATAGCTGTTATTTGATTTTTATTTATAGATTTATTGTCATTTAAGTAAGCGTTTATTAAAGCCCTGTGTTCGGAAATATCCTGTAAAAGATTTTTAATCGGGTCTATATATTCAAGTCCGGTTTTTTCTTTTTTAGTAAATTCGATATGCGCATCAATTTCTTTGATAATTAAATAAAAGAGTCCACATATAAATAAAATAAGAACAGCACTTATTATTCCGATTTTTATCGGATATTTAAATTTATTTAATAAATTTATTCCGGGAGAAAAAAATCCTTTTGGCATTTTGAGCTTTTCATTTGTTAATTTATTTATTAAATAACTTTTTTAAACAAACTTAAAACCTCTACAGAGCAATATAATGGACTAATTTTAAAATCTTCTTTTAATTTATCAATTTTCTTTATAGAATTAATAACATCGTCATTCTGAGCTTATTGCCTTAGATCCTTATACCAATTTGCAATCAAAGCCTAACTGTCATTGCGAGGAGCTTGCGACAAAGCAATCCAATTTTTGTTTTTTGGATTGCTTCGTCGGGGCTAAAGCCCCTCCTCGCAATGACAGATAAACAAAAATAAGAAAGTAAAAAATGAGTGATTTAAAAGAGAATGAGTTACAAAAGCCTCCAGCGAAGCAAAGCTCCGCTTCAGCTTTTTGCACTCCCGCTTCGCAATTAAAATACTGGCTGGCATTTTCAAAAATTTATTCAATAGGCACAATACGGTTAAGAAAACTTTTAGAATATTTTGATTCTATAAAAGATTCATGGCATGCTTCTCCTGCTGATTTACAGCAAATAGAAGGGTTTTTTCCAAAAATCATAGAAAAATTTATAGCTGAAAGAAATTCTATAGGTGACTTAAACAAGCTCGAAGAAACTATTTTAAGCAAAGATATTCAAATTATTACGATGAATAATGAAAATTATCCTTTTTATCTTAAACAAATTTATGACCCGCCAATAGTTTTGTATATAAAAGGAAACTTAAATAACTTAAATGAGGAAAAAAGTCTTGCAATAGTCGGCAGCAGAAGATCGAGCGACTATATTAAGAGTATTTTGAAAAAAATAATTTCGGAATTAAAAGGACAGGCTATTACTATAGTAAGCGGAATGGCTGTCGGCATTGATACTTGCGCTCATCAAGCGGCTCTTGATAACGGTTTAAATACAATAGCAGTAATAGGCTCGGGGTTTGACAATATTTATCCTAAACAAAACAGGATTCTTTTCAAAAATATAATTAATTCGGGCGGCGCGGTAATTTCCGAATATTTTCCTGATCAAAAAGCAGATCTTTGGACTTTTCCCAGAAGAAACAGAATAATCAGCGGACTTTCTCAGGGAACTTTAGTCGGCGAAGCAGGTCTTAAAAGTGGCGCACTAATTACTGCAAAATTATGCCTCGATCAAAATAGAGAACTTATGTGCATCCCCGGCATGATTCAAAGTCCAAATGCTGAAGGGACATATAAACTCATTAAAGAAGGCGCTGCGGTAATTACAAAGGCTGAAGATATTTTAAATCAGCTTAACTGGGAGCCTGCTAACAGATTTGAGTCTGAAAATAAAAATATCGAGCCTGAGTTATTAGGAAACGAACAGAAAATATATAAACTTCTCGAATTAGAGCCGAAATCTTTCGATACTATACTTCATGAAACAAAAATGAATATAGATGAATTGATGATGACTCTTACTTCTTTGGAATTGGAAGGGGCTATTAAACAACTTCCCGGTCAGATGTTTGTAAAAAACTTGCCTAATTGATAAAACAGCTTTATATATTAATAAGTTATAAATAAAAATATTTATTGGTTGTAAATTTATATATAGTGGTAAAATAAAAACTGAAAAAATTTTTAACGGGAAAGTAAAAGATTAATGCCAAAAGTACGATTAAAAGAGCAAATTGCAAATTATAGAAATACGCAAACTCATTTGTGGACTGCAATGATGGTTACAATTAGCGGAAGTTTAGCTTTATTGCAATTTTTTAATACAACATTAAATAAAATTCTTTCCACATCAGGATTTATATTATTCTTTGTGTTATTTAATTTTTATTTGAATTTAGATGAAATTGTTAAAAATTTAACAGAAAAATTGGAGGATTTAAAATGAACTTTGATCAAATAATTGAAGTGATAATAGTTATATCAACATTTTCCTATGTAGCATACAAATTAAATAACATGGTTAATGCAGCCAAAAAAGACGCTGAATCGCTATAAAAACCGAAAAAATTTTTGAGAGGAACACAAAACATAATGGCAAAAGCCACTACGAAATCTGTTAAAGATAAAGAACCCAAAGAAAAAGTAATAAAAGATAAAGAACCAAAAATAAAAGGCAAGAAAAACCTTGTAATAGTTGAATCTCCCGCAAAAGCAAAAACTATTAAAAAAATTCTGGGGGATTCTTATTTTATAAAAGCATCCGTCGGTCATATAAGAGATTTACCGAAGAAAACTCTCGGGGTGGATGTAAAAAACAATTTTGAACCGGAATATGAAATTCTGGAGAATAAAAAGAAAGTTGTAGACGAATTAAATCAGGCAGCAAAAGAAGCCGACGAAATCTTTCTCGCTCCCGACCCTGACCGCGAGGGAGAAGCTATTGCGTGGCATATTTCAAACATTCTTAGCAAGCCTAAAAAACATATCCACAGGATAGAGTTTAACGAAATTACTAAAACAGCCATTTTGGAAGCTGTAAAAAATCCCAGACCTATAAATATGGATACGGTTAACGCCCAACAAACAAGAAGAATTCTTGACAGGCTTGTGGGTTACAAAATCAGCCCGCTTTTATGGGCAAAAGTAGGAAAAGGTTTATCGGCGGGAAGAGTTCAGAGTGTTGCAGTCAGAATTATTTGCGACCGCGAAAAAGAAATAGAAGCTTTTATTCCTGTAGAATACTGGTCAATAACGGCAGAACTTTCCAAACAAAAGTCTTCAACAAGTTTTAATGCCGAATTGACTAAATATAACGGTGAAAAACTGGAAATTAATAACGGAGAAGAGTCCGCTAAAATCGTTGAAATACTCTCTAAGTCCTCTACAGAGTTTAAAGTTTCAAAAGTCACGACAAGAAATACGCAGAGAAAACCTCAAGCGCCTTTTATAACCAGTACGCTTCAGAGGGAAGCAAGCAACAGACTTGGCTACAGCGTTAAAAAAACAATGCAGGTCGCCCAGAAACTTTATGAAGGTATTGATCTTGGATCAAGCGGACCTGT
>DNRP01000066.1:3682-4383 GCA_003499955.1 Cyanobacteria bacterium UBA9971 | reverse complement strand
TATAAACTTATCTGGGAAAGATTTATAGCAAGTCAGATGCAAAGCGCCGAAGTTAAGACGATTTCCGTCGAAATAGATGCGGCAAAATACACTTTCAGGGCGAGCAGCAGTAAAATTACTTTTGACGGATTCCTTATTGTTTATGATGACAGGGAAGAAGAAGAAAAAACTGATGCTATTCCCGACTTAAATAAAGATGATGTTTTAAAACTCAAGAAAATTGACCCGAAACAGCATTTTACCCAGCCACCTCCTCGATATTCCGAAGCTACCCTGATTAAAACTCTCGAAGAACTTGGAGTAGGAAGACCCAGCACTTATGCTCCGACTATTTCCACAATTCAGGACAGAGGTTATGTAATCAAGGAAGAAAAATCTCTTATTCCGACAGCTTTGGGCAAAGTGGTGAATGAACTTCTTGTAAAGCATTTTCCCGAGATAGTTGATTCCCAATTTACCGCAAATATGGAAACCAATCTTGATGATATAGCTGAAAATCACGCGGAATGGAAAAAAATTCTCGGTAATTTCTATGAACCTTTTGCAGAAGTACTAAAAAAAGCAAAAAAAGAAATGGAAAAAGTAGAAATTTTGACGGAAAATATTTGTTCTGAATGCGGAAAACCGATGGCGTTAAAAACAACTTTCGGCGGGCAATTTTTGGGGTGTTCAGGATATCCTGAATGTAAAAATACTATGCC
>DNRP01000066.1:0-3602 GCA_003499955.1 Cyanobacteria bacterium UBA9971 | reverse complement strand
GTTTTTTATGGTTGTAACAAATATCCGGCATGTACTTTTGCGCTCTGGAACGAACCTGCGGGAGAAAAATGCCCCGAATGCGGCTCTATGCTTGTTAAAAAATATCTTAAAAGAGGCAACAAGATCGCCTGCTCTAAAAAAGAATGCGCATTTGAAAAACCAATGGAAGATTAATTAGCAAATGGCTTTTCGATAAGTTGTAAATGCCATTTCAAAAACCTATTATAAGAAGTAGCTATTTCAGTATGACTCCCTTCATGGGTTTCCCTAAACTGCTTAATAGCTCTTCTGACATACCCGATAGGAGTTTCCGGTTTTTTAGAAGGGTCTGGACAAAGAGGTTTTATTGATTGAGATTCTTTAGTAAATGGAAATTCTGCAAGCTTTATAACTTTTTTCTTAGCTGCTGCACAAGCTCCACATCCAAACGCCGGTGAATTTACTGAATTAATTTGCATTTTTCTTTCTCTTTCCAGGCTTTGCCCGATTAAATAATATGTAATTAATCGATTTGTAATATTTTTTAAAACTTCTTAAAACTTCTATTGATAAAATGTTCGTGAAGAAAAAAAATTGACAGTTTGTAAATAATGTTTTTACATTTTGTAATACTATTTGTATCTTTAGTTAATGATTTTTTGTGATAGCATAATTCCTACAAATTAATAAAAATTTTATGGGGATATTTTAAAATATGGAAAATAAAATTTTAAATGCAATTGAAGGTTTAAACAAAAGATTTGATAATTTTGAAATCAGGTTTGACAAACTGGAAACCAGATTTGATAATTTTGAAACAGATGTCAAAGGTTTGAAAAATGATGTCAAAGATTTAAATCAAAAAGTTGATTCTGTAGAAAGCAAAGTTGGTACTATTGAAAAACAAACTAAAGAGAACACACAGATTTTGCAGGCTCTTATGCACTCGGCAGAAATGAACAAAGCTGTACAAGACAAAATGGCGTTGGATACAGCCCGTATTCAAGGCGATGTAATTCAAATAAAAAGCGATGTATTAGCTATCCGAAAAGATTTGTCAATGGTGGAAACTATAACAGCAAATAATTATGCTGATTTAGCTAAATTAAAAGCTATAAGCTGAAAATTTCAAATTATGATTAAACTTGGGATTATAGGCTATCCATTGGGACATTCTCTTTCTCCGGCGATGCATAATGCTGCCTTAAAAACAAATCACATTGAGGGAAATTATGTTGCTCTGGAAACCGAGCCGGAAAAACTTGAAGAGAGACTTTGTTTTCTTAAGACCGAAGGTTTCAGGGGCTTTAACGTAACTATTCCTCATAAAGTAGAAATTATGAAATATTTGGACAGCATTGATAATTTTGCAAAAGTCGTCGGCGCTGTAAATACCGTTGTTATTGATGAAAATAAAAAACTTCACGGGTATAACACGGATGTTTATGGCTTTGTTCAGTCAATTCCTGAAGAAATTAAGGGAAATCTTAAAGGCAAGAAAGCTGCGATTCTGGGTTCAGGTGGCGCGGCAAGAGCGGTTTTGGTCGGTTTGATTGAGATGGGGATTCGAGAAATTTCAATTTTCGCCAGAAATAAGGAAAAATCACTTGAATTAAAAGAAGTTATCCTGAAAAACTTTTCCGGGGTTGAGATAAATTGTTTTGATTTAAATAAAAATATTGATTTATCAAGATTTTCTATAGTTGTAAACACTACCCCTCTTGGAATGCAGGGAAAAAACGAAGGAATTTCCCCTTTAAGTCAGGAATCCATCGCAACTTTGCCTGGAAATGCCCTTGTTTACGATATTGTTTATAAACCCCCAAAAACCAGCCTTCTCGAATATGCGGAAAAAAGAGAATTGAAAACTCTTAATGGGCTTGGGATGTTGATTTTACAAGGATCAAAAGGTTTTGAACTCTGGACAGGGCAAAAACCGCCAATTAAAACAATGAGAGAAGCTATCTGACTAAAAGCCGTTTAGCACCTTTTTAAAATTTTAAAAAATTAGAAAGCAATTTTTTTCCTGATTTGGTTAAAATCGACTCGGGATGGAACTGAATCCCTACAAGATTCTTAAAATCCTTATGCCTCACCCCCATAACAATATTATCAGAAGTCCATGCAATTGTTTTTAATGAAGTTTCTTTAAGAGAAGCCCTGTCAATTACCAGAGAATGATATCTTGTAGCTGAAAATGGGTTATCAATATCATAAAATAAAGAATCATCAGTATCATGAATGATTTCAGAAACCTTGCCATGCATTAAATAAGGAGCTCTAACGATTTTTGCCCCAAAAACCTGTCCTATAGCCTGATGACCAAGACAAACACCAAGAATTGGAATAACTCCCGCAAAATTTTTAATTACTTCTAATGAAATGCCTGACTCATCAGGAGTTCCCGGTCCGGGGGAAATTATAATATGTGAGGGATTAAGCTTTTTTATTTCATCAACAGAAATAGCATCATTTCTAAAAACCTGACATTCCGCCCCAAGCTCGCCCAGATACTGAACAAGATTATAGGTAAACGAATCATAATTATCAATTACAAGTATCATTTTTTTAAATTTCTCACTTTAAATTTTTTGTAACTCTGTTATAATATATAAATGGGCGGATGAGAGTTCGCGGCTCTCATCACTTCAAAGCCCTATTTGTTAATCAAATAAAGAACAATTCTTAGAACGAGTGCTATTATTTCAAGCACTCGTTCTTTTTTGTGCTCTTTAATGTTCACTTGCATCACCTCCTTTCCGATTGTTGACCATTTTGAGTAGTCCGGAAGTTAGTGATTGGGCTTCTTAGCCATTTATAAAATTTTCAAGGTTGTTTTTAATTATATCATTTATAAATTTAAATGAATATGGGCGTTGTCATTGCGAGCGACCAACGGGAGCGTGGCAATCTATCCAATAGTTAGCAAAATAGATTGCCACGTCAAGCCTTCGGCTTTCCTCGCAATGACAATACATTATTTATGTATATTTTAATAATTCGAATTCGTTAAATTTTTAGGAGTGAATACAAAATTGAACATTATAAGGTGTAAAAACCACAATGTAATGTGTAGATTTATTCTGTCTAAGTTGTAAAATCTAATAAAATACATAAAAATTGGAGTTGCAATTATGACGGAAAAAGAAAGACTGGAACACATAAGAAAAGAATTGGACGCAATTGTAAAAGAGTTAAATCCACGACTTAATGAACTATTTTTTATTAAAGAGTGCCTCAAAGACCTTGTGAGAGTGAGCGAAGGAAAAAAACCGGAATACAGATAAATTATTTTTTATTTAGAAGTTCTTCCAGAATCTGTTTTAGCTGAAGCCTTGTGTTTTCTATATTTCCGGAATTATCAATAACGAAATCAGCTTTCTTGATTTTTTCTTCCTGCGAAATTTGAGCAGCTAATCGCTTTTGGGCTGCGTCTTCCGTAATATTATTTCGTTTTATGAGTCTTTTAAGTCTGATTTTATCATCTGCAATAATAAGTAAAACATAATCAAAATAAACTTCCCAACCTGTTTCATAAAGCTGTGGAACCGATACAGCAAGGATTTTTTCTTTTTCATTTTCCTGAAAAAACTTATCTACAACATTTTTAACCGTAGGATGAA
>DNRP01000138.1:2532-14448 GCA_003499955.1 Cyanobacteria bacterium UBA9971 | reverse complement strand
TATCCTGCTGAACTACGTGGACACAAAGTTATATAATATATAATATTATAAAAATTCTATTAAAAAACTTAAAATTAATTATTGCCCAAAATTTTTCAAAATTTGGATTGACAATAATTAAATGTGCTAATATACATTAAGAAATTTATGGGTAAGAAAAAAATTTTTATTTTAAATAAAGAAGAGAGGTAAAAAGTTTTTAATGAAGATTAAAAGAGTTTTATGCGTGACTGCGGCATTTTTTGTTTTGACACTTATGGGAACACCTGCAATCAAAACTTATGCGTATAGTTCACAAGAATTATATGACGAAGTCTGGAAATTAATCGACACGAAATTTGTTGACGCAAGTCAAAATAATCAGGATTGGCATAGATGGAGACACAAATACGACAGTGCTATTCAAAATGATAAAGATGCCTATGTCGCGATAGAAACCATGTTGGCAAGCTTAAACGATCCTTATACAAGATTTCTTAATCCTGAAGATTTTGCCGATGAAACGCAGTCCATAAGCGGAACTTTATTTGGAATCGGAGTACAGATAGGAGTAAAAGACGACAAACTTATGGTCATTGCACCTATTGAAAATACCCCTGCCGATAAAGCGGGACTTAAGGCGAATGACCTTATTACCGAAATAAACAAAAAAAGTACAAAAGGTATGTCTGTAAAAGAAGCTGCTGACTTAATAAGAGGAGAAAAAGGAACAACCGTAACCCTTTTGATTAAAAGAGAAGGCACTGCTGAAAAACTTTATACTATAACAAGAGATAAGATTGATGTTAAATCTGTTTCTATAACTATACCTAAAGGTGCAAATATACCTAAAAATATCGGATATATTCGTTTGAATTCTTTCTTAAGCCATACAGCAAGTGCTGAAATAAAAGATGCATTAAAGAAATTGAGCAATAAAGACGGATATATTCTTGATATTAGATCTAATCCGGGTGGACTTTTGACAAATGCCATTACTATTTCTGATATGTTTCTTACTTCAGGTTTGATAGTTAGTACTGTCGATAGAGATGGATATAAAGAAACACAACAGGCAATAAACAAACCTGTAACGCAAAAACCTCTTGTTGTATTGATTGATGGAGGAAGCGCAAGCGCAAGTGAAATTCTTAGCGGCGCATTGAAAGACAACGGAAGAGCCATATTGATTGGCACAAAATCCTTTGGGAAAGGACTTGTTCAGGAAATAAACAAGCTTCCTGGCGGAGCAGGTATTAATATTACAACTCAAAAATATCTTACTCCAAATGGAACAGATATAAACAAAAAAGGTATAACTCCTGATATAGAAGTTAAAATTACCGATGAAGATATTAAAAATAAAAAAGATAGACAGCTCGAAAAAGCTGACGAAGTTTTAACGAATTTAATAAAGTCTAAAAATAAAAGCAAAAAAGACTTGCAAGTAAATGATTCAGAGCTTCCGATTAAATTTATTATTCAAGATTAAAAAAAATAAACATAAAAAATAGCTTCCTGTTTTTTACGGGTAACAGGTCAGGTCGTCATTGCGAGGAAGCGCGAAGCGCTGACGCGGCAATCTAAAAAATATAAATATCATGCTTATTTTAGATTGCTTCGGGCTAAAGCCCTCGCAATGACGTTTTTGGATTTTAATAAGATAACTTCTAAGGCTCGCATAGACCGTTGCAAAATGCTTGTTCAAGTTCCGGCATGATGCTCTTATGGGTCATTTCAAAAGTTACAGGAGTTATGGAAATTTTATTATTTCTGATAGCCATAATATCAGTGCCGTCTTCCTGTTCGGTTTTAAGGATCTCTCCTGCCATCCAATAATATGTTTTACCTCTCGGATCAAGCCTTTTTTCGTAAGAATCGGTATACATACGAGTTCCGAGTCTGGTTATCTGGACTCCGGTAATTTCGTCCGCATCAACCGCCGGAATATTTATATTAAGTATGGTTTTTTTGGGGAAATTAATTTGAGCAATATTATTCATAAATTTTGAAATAAAATCTGCCGAATAAATAAAATCAGACTCAAAGAAATCACCACTGCCGAATAAAGAAACGGCGATGCTGGGATACCCCAGAACAGCTCCTTCCATTGCAGCGCTGACAGTCCCTGAATATAAAATATCAGAACCCAGATTAGGTCCGTAATTTATTCCTGAAATAACCAGATCAGGTTTTTGAGCTTCTCCAAGAATACTGCTTATTCCTATTTTAACGCAATCACCGGGAGTTCCCGTTGTTTCCCATGCTTGTGCGACTTTAACACCCATATCAACCTTATCAACCCGAAGAGGTCTGTGTAAAGTCAAAGAATGTCCCGCCGCGCTTCTTTCTCTGTCAGGCGCAATAACATAAACTTCATGCTTGTCACAAAGTTTTGCAGCTAGAGCTTTTAATCCTACTGAATGAATTCCGTCATCATTTGAAATGAGTATTCTCATGTTGTTCCTTTTACAAAAAACTAAATTAACACACGCATATTTTTTTATTAGCTTAATATTTATCGGTAATATTAGAAAAAAGTTTAATTTTATTGCGTTGGAATAAGAGTATAAAGCATGTGGGTTATATTTTCCATAGTGTAAACAGACTACACAGTGATAAAGCCAATTAACACAAAGAGTTCGGAAAATTTCCGAACTCTTTAAAAGATTTTGTTTAAGTTAGTTTATTAGGCTTTTACGTTTAATTTGTTTGCAGCTTTAGCGGGAGCTTGTGCAACTTGAGCGTGAGCTGTTTGTGCTTTTGAAACTTGTGCATGTGCTTTTTGAGCTTTTGCAACTACAGGTGCTTGTCCAACGTTCATTAATTTCATGTAATTTTGCCTCCAATACCTCTGTCTACTAACTACGCTAACCAATTTCAAAAAAGAATATATCATGTAGTATGTCCTCTGTCAATACTAATAAATTTTTATGTTTAACAAAAATACACTTGTTTTTTTATTAATTAAATAATTTTGGTTAGATATTTATACAATCAATCTTTTGATGGATTATAAAAGTGCAAAAAAATTAGTATTCTATTCATATAATGGCAAAATTGTAGGGTGAGGGTATCAAAATATCGTGGATTTATCTGTTTTACTCGGGATTTCAATAGGCTTTTTAGCAATAATCGGAACTTTACTTTTTGAATCAAATTCAATTTCTGTAATAATACAACCCACAGCGGCTTTAATAGTTTTTGGGGGAACATTTGGTGCTGCACTGGTGAATTTTTCTTTTCTAACCATCAAAACAGCTTTCAAAGAAGCTTTTAATCCTGTATTAGACAGTAAAGAAAACACTACAATGGTTATACATCAGATTATAGAACTTGCTAATATTGCAAGACAAGAAGGAACGCTTATTATTGAGAGTCTGATTTCAACCATAGAAGATTCATTTCTGCGAAAAAGCCTTCAATTATCTCTCGATACAAATAATGGCGAGATTTTAAAGGAAATATTGATTTCCGAAATTGAATTTGAGGAAGAAAAAGCTCTTGTGAGTCCTCATGTTTTTGAAGTTTTAGGCGGATATGCTCCTACTTTTGGAATTATAGGAGCTGTTCTAGGCTTGATACATGTGATGAGCAATATTACTAACCCTGCACAACTCGGATACGGAATATCAACAGCTTTTGTGGCAACAATTTATGGCGTAGGTGCTGCAAATATGATATTTCTTCCTATTGCAGGCAAGCTTAAAATGAGGTTAAGAGAAAAAATAATTCTTAGAAAGATAATAGCAGAAGGTGTTTTATCTATTCACAAATGTGAAAACCCGATAATTACAAAAGAAAAACTTTTTGCTTATTTGCGGTAATTTGGGTTGTCATTCTGAGGAGTAGCCGAAGAATCTATCCAGATAGCAAATAATAACTATAATTCCAAAATGGGCAGATCCTTCGCTTCGCTCAGGATGACAAAAAAAAGTTCAAGATGACAAAGAAAGCTCAGGATGACAAATTAAATAAAAGGACATTAATAAAGTGAAAACAAGCCTTTTAAATAATAATCAAAATTATATAAATAGATGGGTTGTTTCTTATGCGGACTTTGTAACAATGCTGCTTGCCCTTTTTATGGTTATGTATGCGCTTTCTCAACTTGATATAAAACATATGAAAACTTTTTCTAACTCTATTGACAGGGCTTTTGACGGAAATTCCAAACAAACGAATAAATCTACAACAAATTTAGATGAAAAATCAAAACTTTTAAAATTGTTTAAAACTACTGAAACCAGTGTTTATATTGATAATAATACTCCGATAACTCTTGATAAATCTTCAAAAGAGCTAAAAAAACAGCTTTCTTCTTTTGAAAATCAAATAAGTGTTGAATCTGCAAATTTTGAAAATATAAGAAAAACAATAAAAAATGAACTTAATAATACACAAAATATTAATGTCATAAGAGAACCCAGAGGGATATTAATTAGACTAAATGATACAGTACTTTTTGATAAAGGTTCTGATATAATAAAAGATAAAGCACTGAATGTTCTCGACAAAATAGCTGTTGTTCTGAAAAAAGAGCCAAATTCAATAAGAATAGAGGGACATACTGATAATCTTCCCATTAAAACTGATAAATTCCCCTCTAACTGGGAGTTGTCAACGGCAAGAGCAACAAATATTATCAAATATCTGGTGGAAGTCCAGAAATTAAGTCCAAACAGGATTTCGGCAGCCGGATACGGAGAATACATGCCCGTTTCAGGTAATGATACAGAAATCGGACGGGGCGAAAACAGAAGAGTAGATATAGTCGTTTTAAGTTCATCAAGTAAAATTTTTGAACCTGTAAATAATAGAAATGCACAAGATAAAAAATAGTTGGAGAGATAAAAATGGTAAAACCGTCACAACCCAAAGGAATAAAACCTAAAGCGGATCTTCCCGAAATATCTGTGGATACAGGCGATTCCGGCATGGCAGGTAAAAAACTTATTATTGTTAATGCAGTCATTACTGCTTTAATTTGTTTTCTTTTTATCGGGAGTAATTATTTTATTGTAAATAATGTAATAGGCTCTAATATAAGTAAAATAGCAGAAAATATGGGTACTGCTAATGCCGGTGGAGAAGAAGGCGGCGAAGCAACGGAAGAAGAAGCGGCTCCCGAAAGGGGCATAATCCTTGATTTAGGTGAATTTATACTTAATTTGAGCGATCCTAATTCAAAAAGATATCTTAAAGTTAACGTAGCGCTTGAACTTTCCAGAGCAGCATCAGATCCTTCTTCAGAAAAAGGACATGGTGGCGGAGGCAGCAGTATTTCAGGACATGGCGGCGGTGGTAATGCCGGTGCAGCAAAAGTAGACCCGCTTGCCCTTATACAAGCTGAAATGGAACAATATAAACCTGCTATCAGAGATGCCATAATTTCAGTATTGTCTTCAAAAACAGCAGAAGAACTTGCAAGTCTTTCAGGGAAAGAACTTGCTAAAGAACAAATAAAAGCGGCCGTTGATCCTCTTTTCGGCGGAGAAAGAGAAGTGATGAGAGTCAGCTTCGGAACCTTTATTATCCAATAATGTTTTTTAAACAAGAGGTATAGTGATGTCCGGTTCGGATACCCTTTCACAAAATGATATAGATAAGCTGCTATCTTCATTAACTGCTGGTCTGGAACAAGACCAGAGCGAAGCGCAGTATGAAGCTGCGATGATAGACACTTTTGATGAAGACAGAAAAGGCTATAAACTATATAATTTTAGAAGACCGGATAAATTTTCAAAAGACCATCTTAAAGCTCTGCAGGATATTCACAAAGAATTTTCAAGGCAACTTTCACTTATATTAAGCACTTATCTAAGATTGAATATGGAAATAGATGTTGTATCAGTNNATCAGTAGATCAGCTTACTTATGATGAATTTTCCCGTTCACTTCCTAATCCTGTAACCATAGGCGTGCTTGAATTAAATCCTTTGCCGGGTCAAATTTTTCTCGGTGTAAGCCATGAAATCCTATCAAGTATTGTTGATAGAATGCTGGGAGGCGTGGGACATAGTGAAACAAAAGCAAGAGAGCTTACGGATATAGAAGAAGCTCTTGCAAAAAGAGTTTTTGATAAAATCATTAAAACACTGGAAAAAGCCTGGAAAAATGTTTTCCCTGTAAGAGGAGCTGTTGTCGGCATTGATACAAATTCTATTCTCTCACAGCTTGCTAGTCCGGGAGAAGTTGTGGCTTTAATTACTCTGGAAATTCAAGTTGCGAATAAATATTCCGGTTTATTAAGCCTGTGTTTCCCTTATCCGGTTTTGGAAACGGTTATTGAACAATTAAATACACAACAAATTTATCAAACCAAAGGCAAGCTTTCTTCAATGGAAGATAAACAAAAAATATTGAATAAAATCAGCAATACCAATGTTAAAATAAATGTTATGCTGGGAAGTACAGACATAACTATAGGTGATTTTATTGATTTAAAAATTGGCGATGTTATTCGTCTGGAAAATTCAATAAATGATAAATTGGTCGTAAAAGTTAACAATATTCCTAAATTTTTAGGAAGACCCGGAACTAAAAAGAATAAAGTCTCTATAAACATAGTAGACAAGATTAAACAAACTGATGATGATTTTTAATAAGTATAATAATAGGAGTTTTGAGCAGCTATGAATGAAAAAATGTCTCAAGAAGATATAGATAATATTTTAAAAGGCTCTTCGGATGAAGTTCAAAGTTCTTCAACACTTCCTGAAGAAAACTCGGAATATAAATTTTTAACAGTTGAAGAAGCTGATACTCTGGGAGAAATAAGTAATATTTTTATGGGTTCCGCNNTCTACAACGCTTTCTATGCTGCTTAGCAACAAAGTAGATATAACTACGCCTGTGGTTTGTGAATATATAAAAGTTGAAGAATCTTTTGTAGGTCAAGAAGATCACATAGTTGTATCCATTAAATACATAGAAGGTCTTGAAGGAACAACTGTCTTTGCATTAAAAGTTAAGGATACCGCTATAATCGCAGATTTAATGATGGGCGGAGAAGGAAAACCTCAAGCTGCCGAAATAGGCGAACTTGAATTAAGCGCGGTAGGCGAAGCAATGAATCAAATGGTAGGATCTGCTTCAACTTCTTTATCTTCCATGTTTAATTACCCGATAAATATTTCGCATCCTGAAGTCAAACTTCAGGAGAAAGAAAAAAATCTTGAATTATCAAGTGATATTCTTGCCGTGCCGATTATTGCGGTTAAATTCAGACTGATTGTAGGCACTCTTATTGATAGTGAAATTATTCAAATAATGACAGTAAAATCTGCGCAGGATCAAGTTGCGCGACTTATGAATATGATGAATGCGATGTCAGCAGAGATTTCTGTGCCGGCAAATACTGTTGAGCCTCCTGTTAAGGTTGCGGCAGCTGTTTCTCAGTCTCAAGCTCAGCCTGTTCCTCCGAGTACTCCGCAGCATCAAACACCGCCTATTCATCATCAAGCACCACCTCCTCCAAGTTATTCACGACAACCGGAACCTGTACAGCAACAGGTAACTGTTCAACCTGTACAATTTGCATCATTTGATAATTCATCAAATATTTATGGAGAAGTAAACCAAAACCTTAATCTGGTTATGGATGTTAAGCTGGAGCTAACGGTGGAGCTTGGAAGAACGATTTTGCCTATTAAAAATGTTTTAGAGCTTACCAAGGGTTCAATAATTGAGCTTGATAAAGTTGCAGGAGAGCCTGTTGAATTATATGCAAACGGAAAATTAATTGCAAAAGGAGAAGTTGTTGTTATAGAAGACAACTTTGGATTAAGAATTACCAGTATAGTAAGTCCCGAAAACAGAATTAAAGATTTATAAAAAAAGAAAAGAAAAAGATGACGAGAGAAGAGACAGGGTTCAAAGTTTTAGTGGTTGATGATTCAGCTTTCATGAGAAAGGTGATATCTGACGTATTGATAAATCATCCACAAATTAGCGCTGTTGAAACGGCTTATAACGGTCAGTCCGCACTTAAAAAAATCAGGGAATTTGATCCTGACGTTATTACTCTTGATATTGAAATGCCTGTAATGAACGGGATTGAAACTCTTCAGGAAATTAAAAAGATTAAAAATATTCCTGTTATTATGTGCAGTAGTCTTACAAAATCAGGCGCGGAAATAACCATTAAGGCTCTTGAGCTTGGAGCATTTGATTTTATTGAAAAACCTGAATCTGTATCGGGAGATAAAATCAAAAATCTTGAAAAAGATCTTGTGAGTAAAGTATTAGCGGCTATTTCAAGCAAGGGGCTTTCTGTAAAAAGAATAGAGCCGCAAATAAAATCGAATTTAATAAATCTTAGACCGGCAGGAAAGAAAGATAAAGTTTTAGTTATAGCTTCGTCCACAGGAGGGCCTCAGGCTTTAAAAGAAGTTGTGCCGTATCTTCCCGAAGACATACCTGCAAAAATACTTATAATTCAGCACATGCCGGAAAAATTTACCGAAATGTTCGCTCAAAGATTGGATAAAATGAGTAAAATTACGGTAAAAGAAGCAAAAGCAGGAGATACACTGACTAGAGGGCAGGCTCTTTTAGCTCCGGGTAATTATCATATGACAGTTACAGAAAAAGGAACAATTGCTTTAAACCAAGAACCTACAGTACTTGGGGTAAGACCGTGCGCTGATTTAACTATCGCATCCGCGGCTCAAATTTATCAAAAGGATATAATTTGTGTTATTTTAACAGGAATGGGGCATGATGGCACTATGGGAGCATCTGTAGTTAAAAAATACGGAGGCTACTGCATAGCAGAACATG
The DNA here is from genome assembly GCA_003499955.1 of Cyanobacteria bacterium UBA9971. Lineage (GTDB taxonomy): Bacteria > Cyanobacteriota > Vampirovibrionia > Gastranaerophilales > UBA9971 > UBA9971. Next base: position 5,685 of record DNRP01000138.1, on the reverse strand, counting down.
AATCAACCTGTATAGTTTACGGTATGCCAAAAAGCGTAGTTTTAGCAGGTCTTTCAGATGAAGTTGTCCCACTTCATAAAATAGCCGAATCAATTGTTAAAATGGTTTACAGTTAAGTAAAAATTATTAAATTATAGTAAATTTGGAGATGTCATTCTGAGGTCTTTAGCCCGAAGAATCTGACCAATAACAATTGCAAGCTTCATTTTTTAAGAGGGACAGATCCTTCGCTTCGCTCAGGATGACAACAAGAATTTATATAAAAAACAGGAGTAATAAAATGTCCGAAGATACAAAAAATTTAAAGGACTTAGGGTCTTTATTAAATCTTCCAAAATTAAATATGCCTTCAGAAGAAGAATTTAATAGTTTTAAGAAAAAAATAGCGTCTTATATAGGTTTAAATCTGTTTAATTACAAAAACGCCCAAATGGAAAGAAGAATCGTTTCTTTGATGAACAGAAACAATATTTTCAAGCTGGATGAATATTATAAGCTTTTAACTTTAGATAAAGAAAAACTTGAAGAATTCACCAACATGCTGACTATCAATGTTACGGAGTTTTTTAGAAATAATGATAAATTTGATGAACTAGAACAAAAATTTATTCCCGATCTCCTGCAAAAACACGGTTCAATAAAAATATGGTCGGCAGGATGTTCTTGCGGAGCGGAGATTTACAGCATCGCCATGATTCTTGACAGGCTTAATGTTCTTGAAAAATGTACTCTTGTCGCTTCTGATTTTGATCAAAATATTTTAAACAGGGCAAAAAAAGGACATTATTCAAGATTCGAACTAGGCACGATAAGAGCGGAATATAAAAAATATTTTAAACCCATTGATACTGCCGGAGAAAAATTTCAAGTTGATGATAAACTTACTTCTAAGGTCAGATTTGAAAGGCGTGATCTTTTAAACGGGACTTTTGAAAAGAATTTTCATCTTATTCTTTGCCGAAATGTAGTTATCTATTTTACTGAAGAAGCTAAAGACAAACTATACGCTGATTTTTATAACAGTTTAACGAATGGCGGAGTGCTGTTTATAGGCTCTACAGAAAGAATACATAATTATAAAGAAATAGGCTATAACCTGAATTCCTCGTTCTTCTATCAAAAGTGAGAAGTTAATAAGGGAAGTAGCTTAAAAAATATTCGCTGAAAAACATTACAAGCAATCCTGCAATTACAAGAGACGGTCCAAATGGCAAAAAAGTATGGCTCTGTCTTTCTCTGGTGCGTTTTAATATTACAAATATTGAGCCTCCTGCCAGTGCAAGGGATAAAAAGATTATACTTAAAGCAATAAAAGGTCTTCCTGTATAAGTGAAATACCTTCCCAAAAAAGTCAGTCCCAGCGCAAAAAACAACGTAACCATTGCCCATAAAGATTCATGATCTTTGGCTTTGTACATATTATAAACAATAATAGGAATACCTACAACCAATTGAGAAAGAAAACTTATAATAAGGATAATAATCATAAGCTTCCAGCCGAACCACGCGCCTAAAGCTGCGCCAAGTATGCTGTCACCCGCGCCAAAAGCATATTCTCCCGCGAGAAGCAGTCCGATTCTTGAAAGTATTTCAAAAAAAGCAACGCCTAAAACGGCCCCGATGATTGCAGAAATAAAAACATCATTAAATGTTATCCCTAAAACTTTTAGAGTTCCTACAGAATTATTGCCGATATCAAAAAAATTATACGCAAGCCCGATAGGAATTAGCGGGATTGAGTTAATATCGAAAATATATTTCTCTTTAAGATCTGTAATCGTTATCACTATTAAATTACATATCAGAACAAGAAAAAACAATGTTTTTAATGTAAAACCAAACATACTTACTGTTGCTATAAAAATTGCGCCTGTAAAAAGCTCAACAATAGGGTATTGCAAGCTAATTTTTTCTCCGCATTTTCTGCATTTTCCGCGAAGTAAAATATAGCTTAAAACAGGAATATTATCGTACCATGCAATTAAATTTTCGCATTTAGGGCATTTTGAACGACCTTTTACAAAATCTTTTCCTGCAAGAAGCCTCAATGCAACTACGTTAAGAAAACTTCCTATTGCAAGACCTATAAATCCTACTATAAAACCTAAATATATTTTTTGAACTAAAGTTAAAATTTCCATATTTAAATACTTTCTTAATCTGAATGTTTATTTTGTGAGCTAATTATTCTGAAAAGCTCAAAAGTTGCTTTTTTAATTCTTCTGCTGACCTGCATTTGAGAGATGCCAATCTTTTGGGCAATTTCACTTTGATTTAAGTCTTCAAAAAAGCTGAGTCTGATTACTTCTTTCAAATTGTCAGGAAGTATACTTACAGCATCGTAAAGCATCATCCGTTCTTCCTGAAGACTCTGATAAAGTTGGTATTTGTCATCTACAAGCCTGTCTACAAGTGATTGCTCTGCTTCAGAGTTAGTAAATACAAGCTGATCTAAAGAAATTAATTGTTTTCTTCTGTCAGCTTCAAAAATTTCACTGATTCTATTGACAGGCATTTCTAGTTCTTTAGCGATTTCGAGTTCTGAAGGCGTTCTTTCTAACTTTATCTTTAATTTTTCAATAAGATTATTCATTCTGATGCATAATTCGTGCAATTCTCTAGGCGCTCTAATCATTGCGCTCTTATCCCGCAGGTAATGCCTTATTTCTCCGGTAATAAGATAAGTTGCATAAGTCTTAAAGCTTGCCCCGTAATTATTGTTAAACTGATCAATCGCTTTTATCAAACCTAAACTTCCGACTTGAATTATGTCTTCAATCGGGTCGGTGTTTCTTCTGGCAAGTCCGTAAGCAATTTTTTTCACCAAAGGCAAGTAATAAAGAGTAATTAAATTCTTTAATTGCTTTTTTACCTTAAGATCATTAGTGCTTTTGAATTCCTTTAGCCAGATTTCTATATCTTCCGTTTCCGGAGCTGTAAAATCATCTAAATTCAACTTGAAGCATTTTCTCTTATTTGTACAAAATACTAAATGATTATAACATAGGATTAAAGTCGGATTTAATACCCCGTATAAAAATCTATAATATATAGATGAATTTTTATATTTATAAAAAAATACAAACAGCAGGGGTAAGAAAAAATGAGTTTCAAGCCGTCATCAGAAGAACAAAAATGGGCAAAAATTATAGA
>DNRP01000138.1:0-2475 GCA_003499955.1 Cyanobacteria bacterium UBA9971 | reverse complement strand
AAAAAATCCGAAGTTCTGCTTACTTATCTTGCCAAAATTTTAAACATAGAAATCTCAGAACTTTAATACTAAAGTTTATGATTTTTTAAAATTAACTAAGAAGCCTAAATATAAAAAATAAAAGGGCGAGCGAGTCGGCGAAGCCGACGGAAAGCGAGCCAAAAAAATAAACTTTACCCCCTTCCCTCAAGGGAAGGGGGTTGGGGGATGGGTGTCAATAATTTACCGAAAATTTTTTAAAAATAAAGAATTTACAAAAGAGTCTTCAAAGACTCAAAAGCTATATCTGTAAGNNAGAATTGCGCCTCTTTTTAAAGCTTCTTTGTATATTTTTGAGCCTATTCGCTCTTCAAAAGCATAGGGTTCTTTGGTTTCTTTATTTTTAACAATTTCAACAGCACCAATCATTCCTATATGTCGAATATCTCCAACGCAATCAAGTTCTCTGAACTTTTCAAGCTCGGCTTTCAGCTTTTTAATTTTGGGCTGTAGGGATTCGATAATTTTCTCTTCTTCAAAAATTTTCAGGTTTTCGACGGCTATGCTGGCAGCAAGAGGGTTTCCTGTAAAACTATGCCCGTGAAAAAAAGTTTTCAGCTTTTCATAATCATCATAAAATGCCTGATAAATATTGTCGGAAGTCATTGTTACAGAAAGAGGCAGATATCCTGCCGTTATACCTTTAGCGAGGCAAATCATGTCAGGAACTATTCCCGCATGTTCAAAAGCAAACATTTTCCCTGTTCTTCCAAAGCCCATAGCGACTTCATCGTCTATAAGAAGAATATTATACTTATCACAAAGCTTTTTAAGTTTTGTAAGATATTCCGCAGGGTAAATAATCATCCCTCCTGCCGCCTGAACAAGGGGTTCTATTATAATTCCTGCAACGTCTCCCGCATGTTTTTCCAGTATTTTTTCAACGGAATTTAAGCATTCTATACTGCAAGAATCAGAAGATTTTCCAGCAGGGCATCTGTAGCAATACGGTGAGTCCGCCTGAAATACTTCAAATAAAAGCGGTTTGTAGATTTTATGGTAAATATCCACGCCTCCGACAGAAACAGCGCCTAAAGTATCGCCATGGTAAGAATTTTTTAGGGCAATAAACTTGCTTTTCTCTGGAAATCCAACCTGTTGCCAGTATTGATAAGCCATTTTTAAAGCGACTTCTACAGCGGTTGAGCCATTATCTGAATAAAAAACTTTGGTTATCTCTGGAGGCGCTAGATTAACGAGTCTTTCCGCAAGTTCAATTGCAGGTTCATGAGAAAATCCCGCCAGCAACACATGCTCGATTTTTTCCACCTGTTTTTTAAGAGCTTCATTAAGGCGTGGATGTGAATGCCCTAGCGTGTTTACCCACCATGAGGAAATCCCGTCAATGTATTTATTCCCTTTTAAATCCCATAGATAAACACCTTTCCCCCTGTCGATGATGATTGGCTCGTCGGTTTCGTAGTCTTTCATCTGAGTAAAAGGATGCCAGAGGTATTTAAGGTCTTTTTTTATAAGGTCTTGGTAGTTGTTCATTTATTCTTCTTCTGTTGTATTGTCATTGCGAGGAGGGGCAGGGAACCCACTTTTTTGATTAATTATCAAAAAAGAAGGGTGCCGACGTGGCAATCTATTTAGTGTTTGGACTTGGGAATAACTCCTCAAAAACTTTATCGGCTAACTCAATAACAGTATTAAAATCAGTTAAAACTTGTGCATGAAATATTACTGCCTTAGAGTTTTCACTATAAGAATGTTTCATAAGAGGAAGAATATGTTTCATGTTTTTTTCTTTGTCAAAACCATGAGGAATATATAAGGGGATTCTATGTCCTAAAGCATGTCTATAATTTTTACAATATTCTTCATACCATTTTTTTAAATTATCCCCCCAATATTGTTTGAAATTACAAGATAAATTCTTTTTTATTTCTTCATTCTCAAAATGAAGTTGATTAAGGTTTGATAACTGAATACTTTTTTCTTCAACTAATATACGAGTTAAGTTATCTACGCAACCAAAAACGTTAACTATAAAAGACTGTAAATATATTTCCAAATCTATTTTTTCATCATCTTTTAAAATTTGCGTTCTATCAGGAGGATAAATAGTATAAATATTCTCTATGCATTTTTTCAACGTTTTTAATCTACGCAAAAACCCATGAAAAAAATATTCTTTAGATAATTCATTTTTTAAATTTAATTCGGGATATTCTTGCATTTTGTCACAATATAAAAAATGAACATATTTAAAATCTTCCTTGAGTTGATTTATTTGTTCTTGTGAAAAATCCATTTTAAAAACCTTTTGATTTTTATATTGTTATTTAGATTGCCACGTCAGCCCTTCGGGCTTCCTCGCAATGACAACTCGAATGTCTAAAGACTTTTTAAAGCGTTTATAAATTTATCTATATCCTGAACTTCGTTCATCTCGGTGACTGCAAGTAAAATACAGTTTTCAAGTTCTTTAAA
>DNRP01000097.1:15162-15358 GCA_003499955.1 Cyanobacteria bacterium UBA9971 | reverse complement strand
CCGCTTTTTATAGGCAAGTATAAACTTGACTGGATATTTGTAAAGCCTTTTGTAAAAGATTCCAAATCCGACAAAATTGTTGAGTTTGAGCCTTTTTACGGCAGGACTTTGCTGGAAATGAATTATGCTTTTGATAAACCACTTTCCGATCATTCCCCAATAACTGTTGATTTGCCTTTAAATCCGCCTTCTGCGA
>DNRP01000097.1:12928-15109 GCA_003499955.1 Cyanobacteria bacterium UBA9971 | reverse complement strand
TTTAAAAATTTTGAAGCAGCGAGAGTCTGGTCCAATAATAATGCTGTGTCTAAAGATATTGTAAATATTTCTTCGACAAAAACAAAAGAAAAAACCAATTTGCCGGTGTTATGTACTACAGTATTGGGAACTCTGGCTTCATTGTTATTTATCAGAAAATATAAAGGCATGTCTATTAAAAATGACTTAATGAAATTAAGCAGATCAAGTGATATTAAAACGAATCTTAAAAATATTGCAAACTTTTTTGATATAAACATAAGTCTGAAAGAAATGTTAATTATGGGTACGGGGTCTATTTTGGGTGGATTAGCAGGTGGAATCATTACAGATAAAAACAAAAAGACCAAAAATAAAGTAAAAGAAGGTGTTTATCAATATTTTAATATGGCAGTCCCTACTTTTATCGTGGATAGATTGATAAAATTAACTAAAAAACATGAAAAATTTAACAATCGTTTTGCTCAAATAGGCTCTGTTGTTGTTGGCATTGGAGGGGGAATGCCTATAGCTTCAATGATTTCTCAAAAAATCAATAATTCCATTGTAGATAAAGAGCCTAAATATAATAGAAAGATGAAATTAAAAGATTGTATTATGCACATTGACGATATTACAATGGCATTAATACTGGCAAAAGTTCCGTTTGTAAGCAAATTAGGCATTGACAAAATATTGCCGATTTTATATTTACCAAGCGGTTATGAAACAGGAAAACAGAAATAAATTAGTATTTATTTCTTAGATTTGGCAGGTTTTGGCTCAAGCATTTTTACTTCATCAACGTCTACCCAAGGATCTCCAAGCGCTGTTGAAAATACGGTTCCCTTAATTTCAATTTTATCTCCGCTTTCAAGGTCGATAAGTTTTTCCGCTTTATCTCTTTTTATTATAAATTTAAGCTCGGACAAAGGAATTGTTTGCCCTTTGTTTTCCACATCAGGTCTTTTGATGATGAACGAAATATAATCTTTTGAGCTTTTTTTTACAGGAGGATAATCAAGTCCTATTGTAGAAAATTTATCAAACAGCGCAATCATTTTAATCTTTTTATTAAGATAATTTTGAGGATTTGCAACTAGAGCTAAAGGGTCTACGGTTTCATATTGAACAGCAGAATTTGTAACCGACACACTGGCTTTTGCGTCTTTTACGGAAGTATTAGCGCAAATTCCAACATTAGAGATTGTTGTTGCCACTGTAACAGCTAAAATTAAAACAGTTAATTTAAAATTATTTTTCATAAATATTTTTCCCCATTTTTATCTTTCTTTATATATATTAGCATTTAAATTTTTCATAATTCCAGAAATTTTTTTGTCATTGCGAGGAGGTGTGAAATATCGATTAATGAATAGATTCTCACGTCGCTTTGCTCCTCAGAATGACACCCCCTTTATTTGGTGAAAATTTTGCCTTCGACCTCTTTTTGAACGTTTAAGCTATTCTTAAGACTTTTTGTGAACTCGGCAGCATTATTAGCGGTATAAAACTTGCCATGGGTGGCGAGTGCGGTACATTTTAACTGGCTTATCGCTTCGGGTTCCGATGAAATATCAAAACCTATTACATCAATAGTCACATCAGTTCTTCTTTTCATCAAATCAATAGCAAAATCGCAGGGATTTCCTCCGCAAGTGTCCATTCCATCACTAACCAGAATAATTCTTTTTCTCCCCCGTATCCTTGTAAAGTCGTTATTTATCGCCTGATCCAGAGAATAACAAATAGGAGTCCATCCTACCGCATCCAAGTTTTTTAATTGCGCAGATATTGCATTTTGGGTTTTATTCCCTATCGGAACAAGAAGTTCTGTGGCTTTGCAGCCGTCAAGGCCAAACAAACCTCCATCTGCTTGTCCATAAACCCTGAAACCCATATTAATATTTTTAGGAAGTTGTCCTAAAACATCATTAATTACATCTCTTGCTATATCAATTTTACGATTTCCTCTGACTTTGTCATCCATGCTGTAAGAGCAGTCAAGTATTACAAGAACATTTTCCCGCTGATCAACGTCCTGAGGGCTGTAATCAGCAGGAGTATTGTAAATATTGAAATTTGTTTCCGTATTCTTTATATTATGATAGTTGTCTAAAAACGGATTTTTATTAAAACTCATTATTTCCGCAGGTATTATTGCCTGACAGAATTTTAATGTTTTTTTTGCGCTTGATTTAC
>DNRP01000097.1:9567-12760 GCA_003499955.1 Cyanobacteria bacterium UBA9971 | reverse complement strand
CTAAAATTTCAAAATTGTCACACTGAACTTGTTCAGTGTGACAATTTTATAAGGAAGAAAGGCTTTACCCTGGCGGAAGTTTTACTTGTACTAACTATTATAGGAATAATAGCTTCTTTAACAATTCCTAATTTAATTACAACTACTCAAAATTCCGCAACAGTAGCTAGTGTTAGAAAAGCTTATTCTTCTTTTTCACAAGCTTATTCGTCATTTGTCGCGGATGATACTAAGATGGAGTCAATTTTTGTTGCCGGAACGGGTACTCCTGTTATTGCTTTAAGCTATTTTGCAACAAAATTAAATTTAATAAAAAACTGTGGAACAGGAACGGGATGCTTTTCTGATACTGTTTATACTTCTCTTAATAATATTCCTGTTGATAATATAAATGAAAACACTGTGTTAGCAAAAGGAATTTTAGCGGATGGCACTTTTATTGGAATAAGTGCTATTCTAGCAGGAGGATGTCAAACCATTCTTGGCACAGGACCTTTGGTTAATACTTGCGGGACTATTGTAATAGATATAAACGGATATAAAAAACCCAATAAATTTGGAAGAGATTTATTTACTTTTTGGATAACAAAAACAGGAATATTTCCATGTGGAACAAATAATGATATTTATGTTGATGATTGTGATGATTCCGATGTGGGAGTTAGCTGTGCAAACAAAATTCTTTTAGACGGCGCTGTAAATTATTAAAATTAATCAAGTCTGAGAGTAAGACATTTTGCCGAGCCGCCGGCTTTCATGAATTCTGTTAAATCAACTTCGTATGTGTCGAATCCTTTTTGCTTAAGCTCGTTCTTAAGCCTGTCAGTTGTATTATTCAGTATCACCGACCTGTCAATGTTTACGGCGTTGCAGCAAAATCCCAGAGCTTCCTGTTCTGTAGCAATAATACGTTTTTCTTCAGGAAAATCTTTTTCGATAATTTTATTCGCATATTCATCGAAAGCATTGGGATAATATATCAAATACCCCTCAGACAAAGGACAAAAGCAGGTGTCAAGATGGTAAAACCTTTTATCAACAAGCTCAAGAGAAATTATTTTTAAATTTAAAAGATAAGCGATGTAAGTATGCGCGGTTATATCAGTTCTTGTTATATAACCTGAATACAAAGTTTCTCCTGAAAATAAAGCATCCCCCGCACCTTCAAAATGCATGTTTTCAGGAAGATATTCCAGATTAAACCCTTGTTTTTCAAGCCATTCCGCATAAAATTTTTCTTCCGGCTGTCTTTCGGGAGGTCTAAATCTGCTTATTACAGCGGTATCTTTATAAATCAAAGCCGCATTAGCAGTAAATACAATATCAGGCTGTCCCGGTTGAGCCTGCATTGTTACAACTTCTCCACCGAGGCTGATTATAATATTTTTTAACTCGTTCCACTTATCAATAGAAACTTTATTGTCGCAACCGGTGCCTTTTTTCATCCAGGGATTGATTTCATAATCAATATTATTATAATAATCCGGTGGACACATTAAAAATTTGGCGGTCATTTTTTTGAATTCCTTTTTACTAAGCCAATATTTGTTTTTGGATTTATAAAAACAAATAACTACTGTTCGATTAGAACAGCTCCCTGTTTGATAATTTTTTCAAGAAGATTGTCCATAATTTGCTGATTTGTAGTAGAAATTTTAATTTTTGCATAAGAAAAATCTTTTTTTTCCAGGCCGATTTTAATTTCTTGTACTTCGCATCTTGCATTGTTATTAAATATCATATCAAGAATTTTAGATAGAGTTAAAGAATCTACAATATGCCCCTGAATTTCTATAGTTCTGGAAATTATTTTAACAGGAGTCGCTCCGTATTTTTTTAAACTTTCAATTAAATCATCAAGAGCTTTTCTGTTTTCAGAACGTATTTTTATTCTTGCATAAGAATCTTCTGAGCGGATTTCGCCTACTTTTAGTTCTTTAATTTTGCATATACAACCGCTGTCAACTATTTCGTCAAGTACTGAAGTCAATCTCAAGGTATCAAAAATATCTCCCTTTAATTCGACAGTACATTTATAATCCATTGTATTTAAATCTCCAATAATAAAAACAATTATTTGCTTTTATTTAATAATTCCCATGTCAATAATATTTATCTCTGAAAACTTAAATATACTCGAAAAATTAAGTTTTTTCAATAAAAATTGAACTCAACAATAAAAACACTGTAAAGAAATGTAACGATATATACTTTTTATGATATTTGTATATATCGGGTGTTTTTATTTTAATAGGTGTGTAAAAAATTATTTGTGTGAGGTAAAAGTTATGATTAAGATGAAATCTAATTGGTATGCTGATTTTAGTCGTTACAATCAACACATGGTTGCTAATGCAAATAATAATCGCTCATCACAAACTTCGACTTCAAATTGGTTTAGTCAAGCTAGGCAATCTAATAACAATACGGTTGCAAATGCAAATAATAAAGCGCTTTTTGATCTTAATCATGATGGACAAATCAATGACGCCGATTCAGTTTTAATGACTAAAAAATCAGATTGTCAATTACAACAAGGTAATGTAGATGGTGCTTTAGCTTCTAAAAATATGTCTAAAACACTTCTTCAATATAGCAATGGATCAATAAACGATCTACAACTTGCAAATATATCTAAAACTCCTTTGTCAATGACAAATAAAGAAAAGGTGAATTCTTTATTTGATCAAAACAATGATGGACAAATTAACATTCATGATGCAGTTTTGTTTGGTAAAAAATCAACTACCCAAACAGCTGAAGGTAATTTAGCAGGCGCTGATTTTTCTAAAAAAATGGTTCAATTAGCAGCTAAATATAGTATTGGGGCATTAAACGATGAAAAAATTCTAAACGAATTAAAAAATCAAAAAACACCGGAATTTTCTAATCCATATCAAGCTCCACAAGGAATGATTCCTGGTTTTACCGCTCCAACTCAAAATCCGCTTGTTACTCAATATATTAACCAACAAATAGCCGCTGCAACTCAACAAGCTCAACAATTTGCATTGATGTATGCTATTCCTGGTCGCATTGCCTAAAATTTCAAATTATTTGAAGTTCATATAATAAATTCAAATAAAAAACCGACCATTTGGTCGGTTTTTTATCTTCTGGCACGGCTTTTTGGATCAAGTATATCCCTTACCGCATCGCCCACAAGATTAAACGCAAGCACTGCAATAAAAAT
>DNRP01000097.1:7610-9543 GCA_003499955.1 Cyanobacteria bacterium UBA9971 | reverse complement strand
GTCTGCGGAAGAATATGCTTTGTGATTATACGCATTGGGCTTGCGCCAATTGCTTTAGCAGCTTCGACAAACTCCTGATTCTTGATTGATAAAACCATACCGCGCACTACTCTGCTTAATCCCGCCCATCCTATGAAGGCAAGGATTACGGTAATGAGCGTAAATCTTTGGATGCTAGTCATATTTGCAGGCAATATTGCCGCAAGACTTATAAGCAGATAAAAACCGGGTATGCTCATTATGGCTTCAGCAATACGCATCATAATATTATCCACAGCTCCGCCAAAATATCCCGCTATTCCTCCATATAAAAGTCCTATCGGGAAGGAAATCAGCAAGGCAAGGAATCCTATGGTTAATGAAATCTGTCCGCCGTAAAACAACCTTGAAAAAACATCTCTTCCGTTTATATCCGCGCCAAGCAGGAAAAGTCTTCCAGGCGAATTTACTTTTACAAGATGAGTTTTACAAGGAATAAGGTTAAATATTTTATATTCATCTCCCTGTGAAAAGAATTTCAGGTAATATTTTTGGCTTTTATCAAGCTGAAAATCCATCTGGAAAGTTTCAGGATTGAAAGACCTTTTGTAATTATAGGTATAAGGCAAAGAAAGTTTGCCTTGTTGATCAATTACAAATATTTTCGACGGTGGCGCATAAGAAAGTCTTCTGTCACTGAACATTTTTCCGTAAGGCGCAAAAAATCCCGCAAAAGTTATGGATAGATAAAGAAAGACAAGAATAAGCATTGAAATAAATACAAACTTGTCTTTAGTGAGTTTTTTCAAAAATTTATTATTAGCAATTTTATTAAATATGTTCATTTTTTGCCTTGTTTTTTCTTAAAATCAAATGTATTTTTTATCACCCACCCCCAACCCCCTCCCTCGAGGGAGGGGGTTAGAGTTAGTTCTTTGGCTCGCCATCAATCCGATTTCCGTCGCCAAAGGCGACTCGCTCGCCCTTTTTTTATTTTTACCTAAATATTTCATATAAATTACCTGTTTTTTATTTCTTAATTTTGAATTTAATCCAAGCTAACTCTTGGGTCGACGAATTTAAGGAGTATATCCGCAATTAGGTTACCCGCTATAAGCATTAGAGTTCCTATTATAAGAGATGCCATAACCAGATTCATATCTGACTTCATAACAGCTTCCAGCATCAATCTTCCAAGTCCGGGATATTGAAGAACAAACTCTGTAAGCGCTGCACCGCTCAAAAGAGAAGCAAACTCAAAGCCAAACAACGTTACCATAGGGTTTATCGCATTTCTTACAGCGTGTTTATAAATAACTTTGTTTTCAGGAAGTCCCTTTGCGCGAGCCATTTTTACATAATCAGACTCAAGAACATCTAGAAGATTTCCTCTCATTTGTCTTTGCAATCCTGCCAAACTTGCCGTAGCAAGAACTGTTACAGGTAAAATTAAATGATGCACAACATCAAAGAACTTGTGAACAGGATTGAAGTTTTCAAATCCCACGCTGGTAAGACCTCCAACCGGAAACCATCCTGTCTTTACCGCGAAAATCAATAACAACAAAGCAAAGAAGAAAGTCGGCACAGCCATTCCCATAGAAGAAATTACTGTTAAAAACCTGTCGAAAGGCGTTTTCCAGTTCAAAGCGGAATAAATTCCCAGTGGAATAGCCACTAGCCAAGTAACTATTATAACTGCAATCGTTAAAAGCAGTGTATTTGGGATTCTTTCCATTAATCTGTCGGAAACTTTCTCTCCTGAGGTAGAAACTCCCAGATCACCTTTTACAAAATTCCCCGCCCAGTTAAAATATTGTCTATAAACAGGCAAATCAAGACCTAACCTTTGTTTTTCCGACTGCAAAACTTGAGGCGAAATGGCAGGATTAAGTTTTAATTCCGCGAGTGGGTCTATCGGGCTTAATTTGATGATTATAAAGCTCATTATTGA
>DNRP01000097.1:0-7592 GCA_003499955.1 Cyanobacteria bacterium UBA9971 | reverse complement strand
CTCGGAATGACAGAGGGCGCTTTCACATAAATTTCTTCCAGATTGTGAGTTACACCGCCTAGCGGGGTGGGATTCAGGTTGCCAAACTTGTTCCGAACCGCATAAACCATTAAAGGCGAATAAATATATATAAAAGGATTGTTTTCCCACACAACTTCCTGATATTTGTCGTAAATTATTTTTCTTTTATCAAATTCAACTGTTTTTGCGCCTTCTTCAAAGAGTTTATCAATTTCTTTTTCCCATGGCAAAACATCTTTAGGATGAATTAAATCAGCGCCTTTTCTCTGATTAAACATATGCAGCGAGCCTGTTGAGCTCCAAACATTTCTTCCGCTGTGCGGTTCAAGAGTGCTTCCGGTAAGTCCCATAACAACAGCATCCCAATCAAGCGAGTCAACAAGTTTTCCTACCAGTACATTAAACTCTATAGGTTTAAAATTGACTTCTATTCCAAGTTCTTCTAAGTCCTGTTTAATCATTACGCCAACAGATTCTCTTTCTGTGTTTCCTGCGTTGGTAGACAGGTTAAATTCAACTTTATGCCCTGATTTATCATAAAGCTGCCCTGTACTGCTCCAATAAAATCCTGATTCTTTAAGCAATTTCTTTGCTTTGTCTGGATTTCTCGGCTCGCCATTTTTGAGTTTTTGATTTAAAAATATTGAAGACAGGCTTTCTGCTGTATAAAGCGGCGAACCGACTCCTCTCAAGATATTGGCGACAATACTTTCTCTGTCTACAGTCAAATTAACAGCTTTTCTGAAGTTTTTATCGTTAAACCATTTTTGTTTAATAGGATCTACATAATATTTTCCGTCAGAATTCTTTCTGGTGTTCAAATTAAACGTTAAAAACATAGTTCCTGAATTAGGACCGAGATTATAAACTTTATAATCGGATTTTTTCTCTATTTCTTTGAATCTTGCCACATCAGCACCGTTAAGAGAAATCAAATCAAGCTGTTTTGCTTCAAATTTCAAAACCTGATTGTTTAAATCCCCGACAATATAAATTATGTATTTGTCCAAATAAGGAAGCTTCTGTCCTTTTTTGTCTACCTGAAAATAATTGGGGTTTCTAACAAATTCGACTCTTTGCGCGGGAATATATTGAGAAAGCTTGAACATGCCGCTTGTTACAAGTTTTTCAGGCGATGTTGTAACTCCCCAGAAAGAATTGAATTCTTTTTTTCCTTTTTTAAGAACAGGCTTAAGTACATGTTTTGGCGCGATGCTCTGGCTAAGTTGTCTTAGAAACGGAGCAAACGGTTGTGATGTCTTAAATTGAACCGTATATTTATCCAAAGCTTTAATTTCCGGTACTTTTCCGTTAATCAAAGCATTATCAAGCATGCTTGTATTCCCAAAACCGCCTGCAATTATATCCTTCCATGTAAATACCACGTCCTCCGAAGTTATCGGCATACCGTCAGACCATTTTAAGCCTTTTCTTAATTTTACGGTATAAATACAGCCTGTTTTATCAATTTCATAGGATTTTGCAAGCATTGGAACGACCTGTCCCGTATAAGCATCTGTTGAAATCAGTCCGTCAAACATCATTTCTCCCATTAAAGAAGAAGTAGCATCAGTTGAATTCCACGGATTAAAAGTTTTTGGTCCTTCGCCTATGCTTGAAGAATACAAAGTCCCGCCGTATTTTCCGACTTCGCCTCTGGCTTGTCTGTATTCAACGCCGTTAATTTCGACAGTTTTGAATTCACCCGGATTTATCGCGATAAATTTAAGTGTATTTTGGGTTTTAGTATTATTTTTTACAACTTCAGGAGTATCAGCATTCAGATAGGATTTTAACCCGATTCCTACGATACCTAAAATCAATAATATATTTATAATTTTGCTAAATTTCATTTTATATTTAAATCCTAAATTTATAACTAATCCGTAATCAAAATTATCATATATTAAATAGTATTTTTTCAAGAAAAAATATTTTTTATTTTGCTATCAACTTTTTTTTTGAGGAGTTTTATATAAGTAGCAATAAATTTATAGTAGTCATTTGTGAAAATAATAATGGTATGTGAGGGAAAATTTATCTATGGTAAGTTCAGTTTCAGGCACGAATTCCGGCGATTCAAAAAGGGTTAATGTCTTTTATTTTAGCGATTATCACGGAAATGTTCCTGCTTACAGGCACTTAAAAACTGCGTCTGATGAGTTTGATAAAAAACATCAGGACTCCGAAAATCTTAAGCTGTCAGGTGGTGATATAACAGCAGGCAGTGATCCTAAAAAAAATATTCTTCTTTACAGATTATTAAAACAAATGAAAATGGATGCTTCTGCCGTAGGAAACCATGAATGGGATAACAAAGTTAATTTTTACGGTGAATTTAACAAACTTTTTAATAACGCACCTAATCTGTTATTTAATAATTATCTTTCCTGTAATACAGATGCACCTGATAATAAAATCTATAAAAATGAAGGACTTTTCCAATCTAAAATAATTACTAAAAATAATGAAAAATATGGAATCATAGGAGCTACAACCTATGATGACTATCAGTTTGAACATTGTAAAATGCATAATTTGGATCAAACCAAAAAAGATATAACAACTGAAATTCAAAATTTAAAGGCAAAAGAACCGTCACTAAATAAATTTATTTTAGTTTCCCACCTTGGAATAGATGCGGACAAAAAAATTGCCCAAGAGGTTTCTGGTCTTGATGTTATAATAGGCGGTCACTCTCATAATCTTGTTAAGGGAGTAACTCCGGGTGAAAACCTTTTCATGTCGCCTAAAAACGAACCTGTTTTAATGGTACAGGCAGGAAATGAAAAAACATTCGGAGAGCTTAGCGTTGTATTTGACAAAGAAGGCAAAATAGATCTTTCAAAGGGCAATGAGCCTGTTAACACTGTTAAGTACCATCAAGATTTTGCAGAAAATAAAGAAGTAAGAGAGCTTGAAGATAAAATACTTGGAGCTGCCATGCCATTAGGGGTTTTAACCAAAACAATAAAACCTGATAATCCTTTAATCGAGGAAAATCCTCTGGCTACTCTTAATGCAGATGCTCTAAAAAATGTAACAAAATCCGATATCGCATTACTAAATGCAGGTTCTTTCAGGTCATTTATAAACGCAGGACCAATTACACAAAGAAATATCGAATATTGTATCCCGTTTTCTAATGATGTAGTTAAAATTAAATGCACCGGAAAACAAATTGCGGACGTAATAAAATTAGGAGTTGAATCTACAAAACCCGAGCATGTGAATCCGGGACTTTTCCAAGTTGCAGGCTTAAAATATACAATAACACCTGATAAAAAACTGAAAGACCTTTACACTGTTGATGAAAAAGGTGATAAACAATTAGATCTTGTTGATTCACAAGGTAATGTAGTCGCCGAAAACAGTTCAAAACAACTTACAGTAGCCTTAACTGATTTTATGATTGAACAAATCGCAAAAAGAGGGATATTAAAGGATTTTGTTATAACAGAAAACAACAAACTTAAAGTTGATGAAAAACAAGTTATAAAAAGATATGTTAAACAAAGAGAAATGCTGATAAATTATGTAAAAACAGATTTTGCCGCTAAAAACAGACCTATAGACATAGAAACAGGCAGAATCACTATCGAAAAAAGCGACAAGCCTGCGGATAATAGTTTTCTCTCACTAGTAAACAGATTTACTCAACGAAACTAGGCTTGTCTTTACATAAAAGGACTACTGCCTGAGCCGCTATAGCTTTGCTTTCGCCTATTGGTCCCAAACCTTCCATGGTTGTGGCTTTTATAGAAATCTGCTCTTTTTTGATTTCCAAAATTTTAGACAAATCTTCCCTCATAAATGATATATAATCAGCCATTTTAGGTTTTTCTGCCTGAATGACCGCGTCTATATTGTTTATGTAATATTTTTCAAGTTTGACAAGTTTTTTGACTTTTTTTAAAAGTTCAATACTGCTTATATCTTTGTATTTCGCGTCTGTTGGAGGGAAATGTGTTCCTATATCTCCTAAAGAGAGCGCACCGAGCATTGCGTCCATAATTGCATGTATAAGCACATCAGCGTCAGAATGCCCTAATAGTCCATATTTATAAGGGATTTCTATTCCGCCGATAAATAATTTTCTTCCTTCTACAAGTTTATGTATATCGTAGCCGTTTCCGATTCTGTATTGCATTGTTCATTACCCGTTTTTAATCCAGCACAAACTTTTTAATAGCGTGGGCTACTCCGTTATTATCTACCGTATCAGTAATATAATCAGCTATCTTCTGAAGTTCTTTGTCACCATTGCCCATCGCAACGCCAATCCCTGCAACTTTAAGCATTTCTTTATCGTTTTCCTGATCGCCTATCGCCAGAATTTGAGATTGGTTTATTCCCCATTTTTCCGCCAAAAACAAAATTGAATTAGCTTTTGAACATTTATTATTTACAAATTCACAGAAATTTGGGGTTGATTTCGTAATATTTATTACGCCTTTATATTTTTCTTTAAGTTCATTCTTTATTTTATCCATCAAATTAACGTCATAATCAAGTCCCAGTAATTTTGTGGGTTCAAATTGGCTTATACTTTCAAAATTATCAACTTTAACCATAGGAGTATTTCTCTTTGATGTGTACTCATCGAGAATAGGCGAAGTTTTTTCCGCATAAAGATTGTCATTAATATAAGCATTTATTTGCACGCCATATTCCCGTAAATCTTTTACCACCTGCAAAGAAATATCAGAAGGAACAGTATGGTGCATAAGTATTCTGTTTGACTCGTAAAATTCCTGAATAAGACTTCCCTGATAAATAACAAGCGGTGTCTTAAGTCCGAGATGTTTAGCAATAGGAACCGTCGCGCTGTACATTCTTCCTGTTGCAATCAGCACATAAATTCCTTTATCGACAGCCTTTTTTATTGCTGTTTTTACCTGCCCTGATATATTAAAATTCCTGTCCATTATTGTTCCGTCTACATCAAGGGCAATTAATTTNNTTTTTCATTTACTTTATAATTTTACAACATTTATAAATAATACATAATAGCTATAAATTTTTCTGTTGGTATAATTATGCATGGTAAAGGAAAAGAAGCTAGAATCCTTTTATTGTCATTGCGAGGAGGCGCATAGCACCGACGAAGCAATCTAAAAATAAATGATTTCGGATAGATTTTTTTATGAAAAAGCCTAATTTTCTTGGATTGCTTCGCTTCACTCGCAATGACAACTAGTTTGCGTTGAAAACATGATAGAGGTATATGATATATGAACTTAAAAGGAAGAGATTTTTTAAGCCTGCTGGATTTTGACAGAGAAACTTTGTCTTATTTGCTTGATTTAGCGGCAAAACTCAAACAAGAAAATAAAATTGGACAAACTCATCATGTCTTAAAAAATAAAACACTTGCGATGATTTTCGCAAAACCAAGCCTGAGAACTCGCGTAAGCTTTGAAGTAGGGATTCAGCAGTTAGGCGGAAATGCTTTTGTTCTTAAACAGGACGAAATAAATCTCGGAGTCAGGGAAACCATAGCCGACACGGCAAGAGTTCTTTCAAGATATGTTGACGGGGTTATGATAAGGACTTTCGCACAGGAAGATGTCGTTGAATTTGCAAAGTATGCGGATGTTCCGGTAATTAANNCATTTCGGCTCGCTGGAGAATCTTAAACTGGCTTATGTCGGCGATGGAAACAATATGGCGCATAGTCTTATGGCTGGTTGCTCGATTTTCGGGATGGATGTTTCTATCGGTTGTCCGAAAAATTACGAGCCTGACGAAAGTTTTCTGGCAAAATGCAAAGAAATTGCTCAAAAATCCGGCTCAAAAATTCAAATAACTTCTAATCAGATTGAAGCAGTTAAGAATGCTAACGTTGTTTACACGGACGTATGGGCAAGTATGGGACAGGAAGATGAAGNNTACCTGCTCACAGAGGCGAAGAAATTACCGAACAAGTCCTCGAAGAACACGCTTTAATTATTTTTGAGCAGGCAGAAAACAGACTTCACGCCCAAAAAGCTATCATAGCTTCTATTATGTAATTATTTTGAAATCATTTCCCGTATGTTTAAAATGATTTTCTGCATTTCTTCTGATAAATCAGCGGAAGTCTTTATGTTTTCTGCGATTATTTGAGCAAATTCAGCTTTTTTAAACTCACCAAACCCTTTTTGCTTCCATAAGTTAGCAAGGGTAACTGTTTTACGGCCATTAATGCTTATTTCTTCTTTATTTATTTTCCCCGTAAGTCCATAATAAGAGTTTGTCGCCCTGCAAATTAATTCATCAGGCAAAATATCTTCAAACTCGCCTCCTGAAATCAAATACAGTCTATCCTGCTGTCTTATAATTTTTCTGATTTCATCCGCAATTTCCTGCGCATCCGCATCTAAAATTATAAAAATCGGAAGATTTACTCCAAGATTAATTTCCGCATAAATTCTGGCGACCTGATTTTTTCCGCCCGCAGCGACTAGTTCTATGCCGGTTTTTTCAAAATCAATTCCTGCAACAGAAGAAAATAAAGGCAATAAAACTTCTTCTGTAGCTCCTTCAACTAGAACAATCAATTTTAACGGTTTTCTTGAACGATTTTGATTCCTATAATTTTCAGCCAATTTATATGTTTTCTCAAAATCAAAAGCCAAATCGGACTTCTTAATCTGATTATTGAGCCATATAAGTCTTTTTATGTTTTGTGAAATATCTTTTTGCTTATCCGCAAACTGTAGAAAACCGTCAATGTTAATAGGATAATTCATCTTTACTGCAATATAAATTCTTGAAAATATATCAAGATTTTGGATCTCTAAATATTTATTTTCAAAATTTATTCCGACCTGCTCAAAAATATTTTTTAACACATTTTCATCACAAATAAAATCCGATTCCGCAAAATTTGCCGGCATTGCAAAACCTGAAACGCTTTCTGAAAAAACAATCCGCTTTAACATCTCTTTCGCCGAAAATTCTTTTGTTTCTTCATAAAAAAGATATGAATTTATCCCGTAATTCTCTTTATTTTCTTTAGAATAAGCAGGATTTAATATTCTTACAGACTCGTTCCAGATAAGCTGTGCAAGAAAATTCAGCGTACCGAAAGAAAATTTATAATAGTTTTTCAGGCTTATTTTAGGAAAAACAAGGTGTTTGATTAAAATTTCCCGATACACCCTGTCAAATTTTCTAAAAGGGTTATTAAAACGCTGTAAACGCTCTAATGATATGCTTAATTCTTCATAAGACATCGGCTTGAACACTATTTTGTCAGTTTCCAGCCCTGTCATAATAATTGGCGCTTCTATTAATGATTGTGAATGAGTTATATGATTTTTAATAATAAGACCTTCTTGCGGATTAAATATTTTATTTTAATTTACATTTTTTGAAAACAAAAAGCAATTTATAAACCTAAAATGTTTTTATAAATATAGAAGGAAGGAAAACTCGGGCAGAATGGTTGATTTTTTAAAAATAGATAATTTAAATAATAATATTGCCAAAAGCCGACCAGCTTTTGGTTTAAGCGATTCCACGCCTACGTTTGTTAATATTGTTAATCAATATACGGGCAATCAGCAAAACAAAAACAGTAATTT
>DNRP01000160.1:4970-5692 GCA_003499955.1 Cyanobacteria bacterium UBA9971 | reverse complement strand
ACAGCATTTTTAATTCCAAAAGCTGACAAAATTCGAGGAATTTCAGAACTATGCCCGAAAGAATCAGGCAAGTATCCGATAAACTTATTGCAACCTAATTCTTGAGCTTGTTTAACCCCAATCAACATATTCCTGAATAAAGATTCGCCCGAAACCAGAAACTCATCAGCAAGAGCATACCAGGGACCTATTATGATTTTATTTTTTGCGATTAAATCTTTTATAAGAACTTTGTTTTCGGGATAAAGTTCAAAATAATCTTCCAGAATAACTGTTTGCCCGTCGAGATAAAAACAGTCAATATTTTCGTTCTTAATTTCCCGAATAATTAAATTCATCACTTCAACAAACCGCAGCCGAAATTCCTGAAAGGTTTTATACCATTCCCTGTCCCAATGTGTATGATTGTAAGCAATAATTTTCATTTTTTTCGCAGATTATCGTTCTTGGCTAATATTCCTATTTTCGGAATAACAAATTTTGATTAAAAATATTCAATATATGCCCGAAAACAAATTTAAGACAGCTAAGATTATACCAGATTATTTATGATATGGCTCGTTGTTAATAATTTTAAAAGCCCGATAAATTTGCTCTAACAGAAAAAATCTCGCCATTTGATGAACAAAAGTCATTGAAGATAAACTCATAGAAAAATCTGCATGATTTTTGACTCTTTCAGAAAGCCCTTCCGCTCCGCCAATAACAAAAACCACCTGATT
>DNRP01000160.1:0-4904 GCA_003499955.1 Cyanobacteria bacterium UBA9971 | reverse complement strand
CTTTTTACAAATTCATCAATGCCCATTTTTATATATTTTTCACGGATTTTTCCGACTGCAATTATTTTTATATTCATAGTATTTATGCCTTTAAAAAAAGCGGGGCAAGGGGCGCAGCCCCTTATTAACTTCGCCCCCTCCCTCAAGGGAGGGGGATGGGGGTGGGTGATAAAATTAAGAAGTTCTTTTTATTTTATGCCTGATAAAAGAGGATACGGCTTCACTTACATTCGTCGGCTCAATGCTTTCAGATTCCTGCCCTTTTTGCTTTTTAGGCTTTGCCACAGAAGGAGATTTTGATTTCATCCGCCTGTAAAGAATAAATATTCCCGCCATAGCTAAAAAAAGAACAATCACGTTTACAAGTGATTTTAGCATATTCATAAAAGCAGGAAAGAATCCTTGATTGGCAGTTGTTGCCCCGCCCGTTTGAACATTGGGAGGTACTGCCTGCGTTGCTTGTGGAGTAACACTTTGTACAGGCTGTTGCTGTGGAACTGCTGTAACAGGAACTTGCTGTTGGGCAGAAGAAATACCCTGCATGGTATTTGGGGCAACAGGAGCATTATCAGAGCATATTCCATAATTTATTTGTGAAATAAATGAAAGAAAAAATAATATAAATATAATTAGAAATTTTTTATTTATTTTCATTTTTCCAGCCTCTAAGTTTATTTTTTTAAAATCCCTATTAATCTTCAGTCTTTGGAGGCTCTGATTTTACACTTCTGGGAGCTCTGCCTCTTGAACCGGTTTGTCTTCCCGCAGGTTTGACAGGTCTTCGTCCTACTCTTTTTTTAGGAGCTTCTTCGACAGTAGCAGCTTTTTCTTCTATAACAGGAATTTCTTTTTCAACCGGTTGTTGAGGTTGAGGTTGTAACTGCTGTGGTTGGAATTGTTGCTGCGGTTGAATTTGTTTTTGTTGAACAGGCTGCTGCCTCATTTGTTGATGAGGACGACGGGGTTCACCTGTTTGTGCAGGAGGTTGAGGGGTTCTCACCTGATGAGCAGCCTGAAATTCTCTTCTTTGTTGCTGTGGCTGTTGAGGTTGTACCTGTGGTTGTTGCTGTTGTTGNNGTTGTTGCTGTTGTTGCGGCTGAATTTGTTTTTGTTGAACAGACTGCCCTGTTCCGTGTTTTTCTTCAACTGCAATATTTTCTGCGGATTCTAATTCCTGCAAAATTGTAAACACATCCGGCGTGAAGTTTTGCCCCAGATAGTTTCTGGCAATTGCGGAAGGCACTGCATAATACCGTATAAGTTTTGAAACTTTAGGAGTATAAGAAGATTCCGAGAAGAAATCTTTTATAAGTTCGTTGTTAAGAACGAACGCTTCTTTTTCAACTTGCGGTTGCAATTGAGGTTTAATCGCAGAAGCCGCCAGTGAAGGGCTGGTTTCTATTTTTTTTGTCATTGAAGGCATTATTTTTGTCTGAACAGTGCTGTGAATTTGTTTTTTTTGTTCATTAACCGCCAAACCACCTTTATTGATAGGTTTAGTAAATTTCATTTTTGAAGTTTTGACAACCGTTTCACCTTCTTGTGGAGGAGCAGAGAAATTAAAGTCCTCAATGATAACTCCATTTCCATTACAATTGGCGCATTTTTTTGTAAAAATCTCTGCAAGACTTTGTCCCTGTCTGTGTCTTGTTAATTCAACAAGCCCTAAATCAGAGAGTTGTCCTATTTGCGGTTTTGATTTATCGGTTTCAAGAGCAAGCTCAAATTCTTCCAAAACAGCAAGCTGATCCACCCTGTTTTCCATATCGATAAAATCAACAATAATCATGCCGCCGATATTTCTAAGCTTTAACTGCCTTGCAATTTCAGCAACAGCTTCAAGGTTGGTTTTTCTGATAGTTTCATCCTGCGTAGCAGAACTTGTAAATTTGCCGCTGTTAACATCAACAACCGCCAGAGCTTCTGTTGCCTGAATATAAAGATATCCGCCGCTTGGAAGATTAACTTTTGTCTGAAGCGCATTTCTGATCTCTCTTTCAATACCCTTGGCGACAAGTATGGAATCTGTCCCTTTATGTACGGAAACATTCAACTTGTGGGATATATTCCAGCTTTGCAAAAGCTGTGTTGCCCTATGATAGCCAAAAGAAGTATCAAGAATAATCTCGTTTACATCTTCAGTAACAGCTTCTCTTATAACTCTGTATAAAAGATCCTGATCCCTGTGTAAAAGATTTGGAGCCGTAACTGTATCAGACGCGGTTATTATACTATTCCATTTTTCAAGCAAAAACTCCAGATCTTCCTGAATCTCAGATTCTGACTGATTTTCCGCTTCTGTTCTTATAATCACACCTACTCCTGTGGGTTTTAAAAGACTGACTACTGATTTCAGTCTTGCCCTTTCTTTAGGAGAAGCGATTTTTTTGCTTACATTAACGCCTTTTTCGTCAGGCATAAGAACAAGAAATCTTCCGGGAATACTAACTGCCATTGTAACCCTGGGTCCTTTATGTCCGGTGGGTTCTTTAACTACCTGAACCATAATGCTTTGCTTAGGCTTGATTCTTTCTTTCAAAGCACCTTTTCCCGTAACATCAGAAGCATGAAGAAAACCCATTTTATCGCTGCCCACATGAACAAAAGCCGCGTCAATGCTTGGCAAAATATTTTCAACACGGGCTAAATAAATATCACCTAATAAAATATCACCACGATGGATAAAAAACTCTAATACTCTTCCATTTTCAGAAATCGCTGCGATATTATCGCGCTCTGAAATAATGATGGATTTACTCATAATTAATTAATTTCCTCATCAATAAAACTTATAAAACTTTTAATACTATTCACAAACTTCAAAAAACTTATACCTTTTTAATACTTTTAATTGTCATCCTGAACTTGTTTCAGAATGACTACAATTTTTATTTATATTTTAAATAATTTGATTTTCATACCAATTCTTTAAATTCAAAATCCAAAAGCTTTTCTCTAACTATATCCCATTCAATTTCCGGTGTTAAAAAATTAAGAAATTGATCAGCCCTTAAAGTGCTGTTAGATACCTCTATTTTACAGTCAGGAATACTATCGAGAGTTATAATCCTAATTGGTTCTCTGTCCTGTCCCGCTTTTAAGATAAAATCTAATTTATACTGACCATTTGACTCATCAATAATCAGTGAATGAATTGCTGATCTTATATCAACTTTTTTCAAACAATTCTTTTTAGAAAATTTCTCTATTATTATATTGTCTTGTAATAAAGCGTTTTTGACAATACTCTTTAAGTTTATTTTTTCAATTTTTTCAAGGTCAACAGGCAAAGCGCTGTATTCTGCCCAGTATACAGCTTTTTCAATTGATATTTTATCTTTAGAAATATTAACAATTTCCTGAATTTTTGAACTTTCCGGCAAAAAAGCGTTTAATCTTTCTTTAATTTCTTCGGGAGAAATATTTTCTTGCATTTCAATATCAGCGCATTCGGCGACTCCTTCGATAAAAAGAGGCAACGCGACAGCAAGAGAAAACTTCGGACTAGGATTAAACCCCTGAGAAAAGTTGATTTTCAAGCCGGCCTTTCGGATTGCGGCATAAATTAATTTTTGCCAGTCAAGATGAGAAATATACTTTAATTCGTTTGTTTTCCTAAGCTTCATCCTGTATCTATAGGCATTATCAGAATTTTCCGCATGAATTTTCATTTTACTGCCGTCATTGCGAGGAGCTTGCGACGAAGCAATCCAATTGCTCGTCATTTCTTTTTGGATTGCCACGTCGGGGCTTTGCCCCTCTGCTTGGTTGCTCGCCTTAAACGGCGTTTCGGGTCGGTCAAGCCGCCCCTCCAGCCTCTGCTCGCAATCCGCCTCGCAATGACAATCAGGGGAAGTATCATCCAACTTATGCCCCTTCAAAGACGGTGACACCTGCAAATTCTTGCAAACGCCGCAACCAGAGCAGCCTTCATCACAAGGGGTTGAAGTTTTGCAATCAAGCGCGGTTTTGTATTCATTGATTAGCCAGCTTTTATTCACTCCGACATTAAAAATATCCCACGGTAGTTCATCATTTACGTCAAATTCTTTTGAAGACATCGTTTCTAAATCTATCGAAAGAGCTTCTGCTGTTTTAAGCCATATATCTTTGTTAAAATGCTCGTTCCACGCATCAAGATAAGAACCGTTTTTATAAACTTCTTCCACCAGCCTGTTTAAATCCCGGCCTCCTCTTGAAAAAACCGCTTCAAGCAGGCATAAAAAGCTGTCATGAAAATTAAGCTTCACATCTCTAAGAGGTCTGGCTTTTTGACGCAAATATCTTATTTTCTCGTCAATTACCTCTAATTTGTCCTGCGCTGCCCATTGAAAAGGGGTAAACGGCTTCGGAACAAAAATAGATATAGTGCAGGTGATACTCAAAAATTTTCTTAATCCAAGCTCATTTTTAAGTTTTCCGGCATGCGATTTTATCGTTTGCAAAAGACTAATAATTGCGTCCAAATCTTCATAAGTTTCAGTGGGAAGCCCTATCATAAAATACAGCTTAATTTTATCCCATCCTGTTTTATACACAGAAAGCACCGCATCGAGAATCTGTTCTTCGGTTAAATTTTTGTTTATAACATCTCTTAATCTTTGACTTCCCGCTTCCGGCGCAATAGTTATTGTACTTTTCCTGACAGAATTAACCAACTCCGCCAACTCAACACTAAATTTATCCGCCCTCTGACTTGGAAGAGAAATTGAAACACCCGAACAAGAGTGTTTTTCATTAAGAATACTTACAAGTTTTTCTATGTTTTTATAATCATTAGAAGATAGAGCTAAAAGCGAATACTCGTCATATCCTGTATTTTTCAAAATATTATCTGCTATTTCCACAACATGCCCGGGAGATCTTTCTCTTACAGGCAAATTTACAAAACATGCCTGACAAAA
>DNRP01000173.1 GCA_003499955.1 Cyanobacteria bacterium UBA9971 | reverse complement strand
TCTTTTAATGATGTATGAAGATAAATAGCCATGTTAAACCAACTTAGTAAAATTAATCATTAACTACTCCTAATACCCGTATAAATTCAGAAATAGGAATTTCTCCATTAAGTATTGCATCGAGTCCGCCTCTTTGCAATGTTTTCATTCCGCAACTTATCGCCACTTCTTCAATTTCATGATCGGCAGCGCCTTTTGATATCATTTTTTTAATTTCGCGGCTAACAACAAGAACTTCATAAATCCCCATCCTGCCTACAAAACCTGTTTTATTACATGCATCACAGCCTATAGGCTTATATATATCTTTTTGTCTAAATAATTCAAGGTCTTCTTCAGATGAAGTAATAAACTTTAATTCTTTATCAGTAGGTTTATAAATCTGTTTGCATTCGGGACACAATCTTCTTACAAGTCTTTGAGCTATTATTCCCTCAAGAGCAGTTGCTACCAAATGTGCTGCCGCTCCCATTTCTGTAAGACGAACAACAGTTGCAGCCGCACTGTTTGTATGGAGCGTGCTTAAAACAACGTGACCGGTGATTGAGGCATGAATTGCAGCTTCGAGCGTTTCAAAATCTCTTATTTCTCCTATCATAACCACATCGGGATCCTGTCTTAATATAGCTCTTAAGCAGGAAGCAAAAGTGATATCGGCTCTGGGATTAACCTGAACCTGACTTATTCCGTCCAATTTTATTTCAACCGGATCTTCAACCGTTGTTATATTAATCGTTTCGTTATTCATTCTGTTAAGAACCGAATATAGGGTAGTTGTTTTACCGCTTCCTGTCGGTCCGACCGCCAAAATAATGCCGTGCGGTTTATTTGTCATTAATTCTATTTTTTCGAGGTCTTCAGCAACAGCTCCGGCGAGTTTTAACTTTACATCTCCTTTTTGAACCTTAATATCAGGTGCTAAAACCCTTACAACCATTTTTTCTTTTTGGTTTACAGGCAATGTGCTAACCCTTAAATCATACGTCCTGTCATTATATTTTAATGAAATATGCCCATCCTGCGGTCTTCTATGTTCAGCAATATCAAGTTTTGCTATAACTTTAAGCCGCGACATTACCGAAGATTCAACTTTTTTAGGAATTTCAAGCACTTTTTGAAGGATGCCGTCTGTCCTGTAACGTACTATATAACCGTCCAGCATTGGTTCAATGTGAATATCGCTTGCTTTTCTATCTATAGCATCTGTGATAATAGAACTTGCAAATTTTGCAACTAAATTTGAATCATCTTCAAGTTCTTTTTCAAATTGATCCCATAAATTATCTTCTTCTACTACCTGATTATCTTCATGGTTTATTTCTTTGAGAAGTTTTTCCGTTTCTCTGACTGTTTCAAAGAAATTTTTCATACATCTTTCATACTCGATATGAGTAAGAATCAATGGATAAGGTTTAAGTCCCGTAAGATAAATAATATCATTTAAAGTCTGTTTATCATTGGGATTAACCATCCCCAGAAAAAGAGTTTTCCCGTCAGTTCTAATTGGGACAACTTTATTTTCTTTAATAAAATCTTCGGGCAAAAGTTTTATAACTGCAGGATCAATAGAAAGATCTTTTGATTGTACTGAACTTATCCCTTGCTGCTTTGAAAGTGCCGTTCTTAGCTGATCAACGGTTATAAAATTCAATTTTACCAGTACAGATCCTATGGGAGTCCCTGATTGTTTACTGTGAAAAAGAGCTTCTTCAAGTTGTTCCCTTGTAATAAATCCGTCATCAATAAGCTGGTCGCCAAGCCTTTTTTTGGGAGCATTATCAGCTTTAGGAGCGAAAGGTTTTGCAGGTTTTGGTAATGCAATAAGCTCCTCTTCTTCGTTTTCTGGTTTTAAGCTGATTTTATCCGGTTCAGGAAGAGGCGCTGCCACAGAAAGTTCTTTTTTAACCTCTAAATTATTAGTATCAGGCGTTAAGCTTATAGCTGAAGCTTCTTCCTTTATTTCATTCTTATCATGGGCAGTATTTAAATTTAAAGAAACTGTTTCATTTTTAAATTTATCTTTAAAAAAATTAAAAAGTTCTTGAAATTGTTCTTCTGTTATAGGAACAATTTTCGGTTTTAACTTTGTATTTACAACAATTTTAGTTAATATAGGATTTCTTTTTTCCGGATTATTTGCATCTACAATGCCAACAAAAAGAAATTCACCCTGTTTATTTATCGGGATAAATTTTTCTTTTTTAATATCTTCCGCAAGAAACAGCTCAAGATATTCTGTATTTATACTATGTTTTATTTTTTCCGTGACTGAATCAGTCATTTTTTATTTCCTTTTTTTAGTTTTTGTTATTGCGAGTGAAAAGAAGCAATCTCGTAATTTTACAAAATCTTGCGATTGCTTCGGTTTTTCAAGCCTCGCAATGACAGCTTGTTATATCGATTCAACTTTATCATCATCTTTAATTATTCGTGGAGTAATCATAAAAATCAATTCAGTTCTGTCTTTTGCTGTATATTGATCTTTGAAAAAGATACCGATAACAGGCAAATCAGATAATATTGGTGTTTTTTTCTGAGAATTTCTTTCTGTTTCTTGAACCAGACCTGCTATTACAAGAGTTTCTCCATCTTTAACCCTGAGATTTTCAGCTTTAAATGATCTTCTGTTTAACAAAGTTTGTGTCGCACTTCCACTTTTTATGGAATTGTATTCAGGTTCCAGATCAAAAGTAACATAACCGTTTGGGGATATTCTCGGAGTTACTGAAAGCTGAATACCGGCATCACTTGCAATTTCTACCGTTGTCACATCAGTACCTGCCGTTATATTTGATTGAGTAGTTATGCTTTTTACATAGTCAGAAGAAATATCTATAGTTGATTCTGTATTATTTGAAGCAATTATTCTTGGATTTGCAAGAACACGTCCTTTTTGTTGAGACATAACATATTGTAGCGCGCCGCTTAAATCTCTTACAGTTCCGTAAGTATCATAAATACTATATCTTGGATCACCGGAGCCTGCACTTGGAACATCTAAAATATTATACTTTTGATTCCACTCAAACCTTGCTTTTCCTCCGATTATTTGTCCTACTTTTTTAGGAGTTTCGGCATTTATTATATTTTGAAAATCTTTTGAGCCTTCTTCACTAAGTTCGATAATTGAAATTTCAAGATAAACCTGCGGTTCTTTTTTATCAAAGTTTTTTATAATTTCCTGAGCAAGATTAACTTGTTCCTGTGTTCCGCCAAATAAAGTAATCTGGTTTAACCCCGGATCTGCAAGCACCATATAGGAAGACGATGAAAATGCAGAAAGACTTGTACTTCCTGACGAAGAACTACTTGAACCACTTGAGCTTCCGCTAGCTGTACCTGAACAAATGGTATTTAATTGACTTCCTGCTGACGAACTGCCGGAAGAACTGCTTGATGAAGAACTTGCTGAACTACTGGCAGTGGTATTCTGAAATACAGTCATGCATATTTTTGAAGCCAGAGTAGTCGGATTTGCATAATTTACACTGAATGTGTTCACCTGAGGCTTTGTGTCAAGATGTGCAATTACTTTTTTAGCCAAGTCATAATCGCTGTTCTTACCAAATATATAAATTTCATTTGTGCTTGGATTTGATGTAACAATTGCAGATTTACTTATATCAGGCTTATTTAAATTAAATATATTACTGTTTAAAAAATCGGCTATTTTTTGAGCGTCTACATATTTAATTTTAATAGGCTTAATTTCTGTTTTATTAAGTCCTAATTCACTTGCTTTTTCGCTGGTCGCAACAATTAAAGTGTTTCCATCCTGCCAGTAAGACAGTTGTTTTATTGTCATTATATATTCAAAAGCTTTGTTTACAGTTACATTTACAAGATCAAGACTGATTTCTCCTTCGCTATCAACTCCTGATGTCACAGTTGTTGTTCCCGCTGTCGACGTTGCTCCTCCCACAGAGGCATCTATAATAATATTTTTTCCGGCTTTATCCGCAAGCATTCTTAAAACTTGCCTTAAATCAGATTTAATAAGGTTTAAAGTAACTAAATGCTCTTTATTGTCAATTTTTACTCCGCCTTTTAACTGTATACTGGAAGAATCAGGATTATTTATTACTTTTTTTATATTACTTGCAGCTCTTAACGGTACAACTTTTACCGGCATAGAGGCTGCTGCTGCAAGAGATTCTAAACCAAAAAGACCGGCAATTGTCATTGCCAGTATGTTTGTTAATAGTTTTTTCCGGTGTTTTATCATTATCTACTCCTTGAGTTTTTAGTCATTCTGAGTGAAGCGTAAGAATCTAAAACCTTTTACAAACCATTTGTATTAATCGTAGGAAGTCTATAATTCATTCCTCCAAAATTCTGATTATTTCTTACTACAGGATCATAATTAAGAGATTCCTGTCCTATAACTTCTCCAACGCTGACATTATATGTGTTATTGCCATAGCTTATGGTTACTTTGTTTTTGGTTATTCTTCCAATATAAAAACCAAATATAGAATCATTTTGACGTACCATATAGTCGGAACCTTTAACATTTATGATAGCAACCGATTTCCCGCTCGGATCATAAAGAATGCCATTAACTTTTGATTCCATAAGACTTTTTAACTGGTTATCAGCTGCCGGATCAAACATCGGAGGAGGGGGAATATCAGAAGGGATTCCTAAATCTCCGGTAACCATACTATATTTTTTATAGGGTTTGAATGGATTTTTTCTTCCAAAGTTAACAACATTCACGATAACCATTTCTTCATCATCATTTGAAACAGAAGAAGGTTTTTTCTGATTATTTAAAGAATAAGCAGAATTAGTTGTTGTTTTTCTTTGTTTAGTAATGTTTTTACCGGATAAATCATTTGATTGCGCTTTTAAACAAAACGATAAAACCAGGTACGTTACCAGAACGATACCTGCAAAGATGATTTTAAAGCTTTTTTTTCTAATCATCATGGGTTTTACACATAATATTTGATAGACTTTCACACCAATTATTGTAGTAATAAACAAAGATACAATTATCCCTTATTTGAAGTATTTTAAAGCACATGGTATATTACTTAATTAAAACAGATAATTGAAATGCTAATTAATTTTTGTTGTCATTGCGAGGCTTAAAAAGCCGAAGCAATCATAATGACAGTTTTGGCTATTTAACCTGAGTCGCTAATTAGTCAAAACGCTTATCAATAGTGGGTTGTCATTCTGAGGACTTTAGTCCGAAGAATCTGTCCATATGAGTATTAAAGCTTATATCCCAAAAGGGACAGATGTTTCGCTTCGCTCAACATGACAATTCAAAAATTAATTTGCGACTCGAGTTATTTAGCAATTCAGGTTAGATAATTGATAGAAACATAAAAAATGAAAATTCCTGAAATAATTGTTCCTGTTAATACTCTTGAAGAAATATATTTTATCAAAGACACAAAATGTAAAAATATATATGCTTATCATTCAAATTTTTTTAAAAAAGCCGGTCATGAAAAGCTTATTGATTTTATTAACATTTCTAAGGAACAGGGGCTGAATTTTTATATAAATTTTAAAAGCGAAATTAAAGAAACAGAAATAAAAAAAATAATTGAGCTGTTTGAATTGTTAAACACGCTTGATTTCAAGGGAATACTCGTTAATAATTCTGCAATACTTGAAATAATCAAAAACACAAAATTTTCCCGCAAAATCATAATTGATTCCGGTCTGAACATACATAATTTGACCAGCGCGGAGTTTATTTCTTCTATATACAAACCTCAAATGATAAATTTAACCGAAGAAATTTATATTAAAAATTTATTAAAAATAAAGAAATATACTAATTACAAGCTTGCTATTGATTCAAATAATCTTCCGTGGATAGCAAAAGACCTTATTGAAAACAAAATTATTGACACCGTAATAATAAAAGCCAAATTTGACACGCCAAAAGAGCTTATAGAAGGGGTTGATTCCGTCGTTAAAATACTAGAAACCCCTGAAATGTACAAAAATCAGAAACTTCCTTTTAAAAATACAGAAAATTCCCTGTATAAAACAGACCATTTTTCTGGAGAATTCCAGAATGCGCGCGGTAGAACATTTAAATTTTCCGGCAATATTCATCATTTTAAATGGGAATATCATCGGTTTTTTCAACCTAAATATAGAAATCTTGAGAAAAACAAAACTTATCCTCTTCTAAATTTAAGGCTTACAAGCCTTGAGCAGATTAAAGAACTTAAAAAATACTTAAAAAAGCTTAAAGCAAACCCTATTAATGCCATAGAATACGGGGAAATCTTAAATACAGCCGATCTGGCAAAATACAGCTTCAACAAAATAATTGACAAAGTTAAAAACGAATGTGCTGAATACGGGATAAAACTTAAGCTTGGAACGCCTAAAGTGTTAACAGAGCGGGATTTTGACAGGGTGTACGAATACACAAAATCTGTTTTAACTCAGAAGCCATGCCCGCATTCGGTTGTAATAAACAATATGGGATACTGGTGGAGCATAATTAAGGACAAAGACCTTAATATGCCAATAGAAATCGGTCACGGGTTTAATATACAAAACAGCTCGTCAATTGAGCTTCTTGAAGGATATCACAGCATAAAAACTCTTGATTTCAGCAATTTTCAGGGGATAGAAAACATAAAACAATGCATAGAAAAGCTTGATGGAAAAATTCCATTAAGGCAAATCACTATTGCAGGAAGCTCAAGAGTCCCAAGTTCTGGTTTATGTCCTTTAAACAAGGATTCCGCAATATTATCACGTTTGTCATGCAATGCCCCCTGTCATAACGGGACTTACGCAATTCAGGACAAAATGGTTAAAAAATCTTTCCCGATCGCGGTGGACGGATTTTGCAGGATGCATATGTTTAAGGATAAAATTTTGGATTTATTCAAATATATCAATATTTTTCAGGAAATCGGGATTAACGAATTTATGATTGATTTTAGTGGTCTGCCGGCAAAATTTGTCCCGATTTTGCTTAACAAGTATTTTGATTCTTTATACAATCCAAAATACAAATTTGATTCAAAATTTTTGACGGAAGAATATGGCATTGAGAAATACTTGGCAAAGAATGAGCTTTTAAAAAAATAAAACTAATCATTTCCCTTTTTTAACACTCCCGCTTCGCAAAAGAATAATTTGTAATTTTATAAATTTAATGTTAATATATTCACAACTCGAAAGAGAGTGGGCAACCCCCACTCTCTTCTTTACTTAATAGAGACAACTTAAGTGAATAAAGAAAATATAAACAAAATTGAAATAATAAAAAAAGTTACGCCGGTAATAGAAAAAGCCGCGGAAGAAAGCGGTTTAATTCTTCTGGAAGTCGATTTAGTAAATGAATTTAACAAATGGCACCTTCAGGTCTTTATTTATAACCCTAAACATCCTGTAACACACGAAGATTGTGAAAAAGTAACAACAAAATTGGATGAATGTTTGGATTTGATGATACCTGTAGAATATTATCTCGAAGTAAGCAGCCCCGGCAGTGAAAGAAAACTCAAATCTCCCGGAGAATATGAAATTTTTAGGGGGAAAAGGGTTAAAATTAAGTTAAAAAAGCCAATTAATGACAATTTAAAGACATTTATAGGTATAATTAGTGAGTACAGCAAAGAAAACGGATTAAAAATAAAACTTGAAGAAACTAATGAGCTTATAGAAATCGAAGAAACTAATATTTCACAAATAAAACTTGAACCTAAGTACGAATTTTAGAATATAAGGAGAAACAAACATGATTAAAGTTGGAAAAGTGCTTCTGGAAGCTACAGAAGAATTGGAAAGAGAAAAAGGTATCCCGAGAGAAGCTATTCTTAGATCTCTTGAGGATGCAATGGTAACAGCATATAAAAAACATGTGAAAGGCACTCACGTTGCCAATATTACAGGTCGTGTAAACGAAAACAAAGGCGAAATAGGTGTATTCAGGCTAAAAGAAGTCGTTGAAGAAGATGTTATGAACGA
>DNRP01000071.1 GCA_003499955.1 Cyanobacteria bacterium UBA9971 | reverse complement strand
TGCCGAGACACAGAATTGAACTGTGGACACAGGGATTTTCAGTCCCTTGCTCTACCAACTGAGCTATCTCGGCATATCTTTTATTAAGTTCATTTATTTTAAATCAATTCAGAAAAACTAATTTGTTTTTACACAAGCATTGACAGCTCTTCCGATTAAAATAATACTACAACAAAGGTTTAAGTCAACATAGAAATTTTATAATCGACTTAATTACTTTTTGGATGAAGCTTTAGCTTGTGTATTTAATTTTGCAATCACTTCATCAGTGATATCACTGCCGCCATCGATAACAACCTGTTTATTTAATATCAAATCAAACTTTTTAGAAGCTGAAATTTCTTTAATTGATTTAACAACTGTATCTTCAATCACGCCCCATTTTTGTGACTGATCTTTTGCATAAGCGTTTCTTTTAATATTAAATTGTTCACCCAGTTTTTCTTCAAGATTTTTCTTTTCTAAAGGTGTTTTTGCTTCCTGAATTTGTTTTTGGGCATTCTGTACAAACTTTTGGAGTTCTGTTTCTTTAACTCTTAAATCAGCTGACAGTTCCTGAGATACTATATAATTTTCCCTAATTTTATCAAGATCAACAACAGCTGTTCCTGCGGCATAAGATTTTGCTGAATATCCACACATTACAGACATAACAGCCAATAAAACAATGGTTCTTTTAAACATTTTCATAATATTCACTCCATAAACTGTAAAAACAATATCAAAACAATTATACACTAATATCTTTCACCAACTGCAAATGTAAAGTTCCCTTTTTTATTGCCGCCGCCAACATTGGTTATCGGGTAGCCATAATCAAATCTAACAGGACCTAACATTGGAATTGGAACAATTAACCCACTGCCTACAGAAATTCCATAACCCGGTCTATCATAAAGGTCTGTTGTAAAAGTTTTATGAAACAAAGTCCCTGCATCCGCAAAGAAGGCAGCTCTAATATCTCTTAAAAATTTGTATTTAACTCTGTTCATAAAAGGAATCGGCGTTCTAAATTCGGTAGTTGCCATCATAAAACCTTGACCGTTACCGATATCGCCTTCCCTAAAACCTCTAATCGAATAAGGTCCGCCAAGCCTGAAAGCTGCAAATTCCGGCAAATCTCCGACTAACCTTGAAGCAATTTTTCCACCGACAAGAAAAGTTGATTTTTCACCTACAGGATAATATTTTTTAATGGCGCCGCTGATTTTTCCAAAAGTACCCGCATCACCTGATACCATAAAAGATTCTTTAAATGAAGCTGATGCGCACCAGCCTTCAGTAGGATTTATAATACTGTTTCTTGTATCATAAACTACCCCCGGTCCTAAAGTAAGATATGTTCCGCCTTCCAGTTGTTCGGCTCTTTTTGACACCCTAAATGCGTCAGTATAGCCTTCTTCTCTGAATTTTTGATTTATTCCTGATTCATCGCCTTCTTTCATTCTAACTTTTTCAACACCCAAAGAAATACTGCCGGCTAAATTTGGTATTTTTTTTATCGGACGCGCAAATTCAGCTTCTCCCCCAAATCTTTTTTCAATACCGAGAGGAACTTGATAACTCGCTATATCTCTGGCAAAAGCAGTCAATCTCATAGAATTAAGAGTGTTTTTTAATCGCGGCTCAACAAAATTAGCTTCAAATTGCAACGGGGCTTTATCAACGACATCATTATCATTGAACATAACACCGCTTCCTACATTGAAATTAGTGCTTAATTCCTGTCCTAATCCTCTAAAGTTATTATCAGCATATCCAACCGAACCAAAAAATCCTGTTTCTGTATCAACACCACCGCCTAAAGAAATTGAGCCTGTTCTTTTTTCATCAACTTCAACTGTTATTTTGTATTTATCAGGATCATCAGGTGAAGCTGAAATTACTCTTCGTACATCAGAAAAAGCTTGTGTTCCGTATAATCTTGCTAAGTCCTGTTTAAGCTTATTTTCATTATAAACTTCTCCGACAGCTACAGTTATATTTCTTTTAATAACAAAATCTTTTGTTTTTGTATTTCCTGAAATATTAATTTCCTGAATTTTTCCTTCGTTTAGCTGAATATTTATTACACCGTCAGGATCATCTGATATTTTTTGCACTCTTGCAAGAATATAACCTTTATCAGCATATAATTTTTCTATATCTTTAATTGAATTATTTAATTCTGTAATATTTTGCGGCAAACCTTCCTGATTATTAAGAAGTTTTAAGATTTCTTCACCCGAAACAACATTATTTCCTGTCACATTAAATCCGGTAACAGGAACATTTTCTTCTACCTGAATACGCAAGGCAATTCCGGAAGCTG
Source organism: Cyanobacteria bacterium UBA9971 (assembly GCA_003499955.1). Lineage (GTDB taxonomy): Bacteria > Cyanobacteriota > Vampirovibrionia > Gastranaerophilales > UBA9971 > UBA9971. Next base: position 1,036 of record DNRP01000071.1, on the reverse strand, counting down.
TTTGTTGGGGGACAGCCTTAATTTTTTCGGTAAAATATCCCATTTTATATATGTTTTTTAAATCTTCCTGTATTAAATCTTTGTCAAACTTTGTTCCTACTTTAATATTAAGTTTGTTTAAAATATTTTGAGCATTTACAAGATTATTGCCGTCTATATAAATTTCTTTTATTGTTATAGCATCGTCGTAAGTTTTATTTTCAAGAGTTTTAATATTGCCTGTATCAATGCTTTTAACTTCTATAAACTGCTTTTTTTCTTCATCCGGGGTGTTTTTGGCAAAACAATTCTGCGAAAAATCACTCAAAACAAAAGCTGTTATTAATAAAACAGAATATATTTTTCCTTTGTTGAAATTCATTAAAACTTCCCACCCAATAAATATTAAAGTTCTCGATAGTAATAAAAAAATAATATATTAATTATTCTATTATCAAATAAATCTTTTGACCAACAAATATTTTAATAAAATCATCTTTTTTTAAAATATATAAAATTTTAATGAGGAATTTTTGATTCCGTTCACTAGAACCCACATTTCATACTTACCGGTTGGCCACCCCGTAACAGGGCTTTTTATAGACAAAAGAATTGTTTTAGAGCCTAAAATATCGAATTTAGAAGAATTTACAGGAATAATTTCTCCTTTATTGCCGATAAAATTCCATATTACTTGAATTTTATCGGATTTTTTGGCATTGATTAACTCGACAGAAGCAAAAATTAAAGGAGTATCGGGATTAAACGCCTGCATTATCCCAAGAGCAGAATTTTTCATAACATCTGCCCTGTCAGTAACTGATATTCGTCCGACAATATCAGTACCAATCAATTGAACCGCAAGATTATTTAATTTATCCCTGATTTCAGAATTTTTTGAAGTATCATTGCTTTTAAAAACATAGTTAACATAATTTTCTGTAGCTTTGTTTTTAAGATTTGCCTGTTCATAAGCATTAGCGATATTTAAAAATAGATTATACTGTGTTTTATCAAGAGCTAAAGCTTTCTCAAAGTTAGAACAAGCTTTATTGTA
>DNRP01000081.1 GCA_003499955.1 Cyanobacteria bacterium UBA9971 | reverse complement strand
AAGAGAACCATCATCGGCGATTTTTTGAGCAATTCCCTTTATTTGCGATTTATAAGTATTAACAGTAACTGTATTTCCTAAAAAATAAGCCTTTTTTATGTAATCATTTTTTATAAAATCAAAGCCTGTATTTAAAAATTCATCATAGTTTTCAAAAAATCGCTCCAGTAAGCTTTTAAGAAATTCATCCCTGTCTATTTTTTTACCTAAAACTAAATTTAGCGAAGTTGCAGGACGGTCAATTTTTTCCATGTCAGTTTTGTCAAAATTTAAATTTACTCCAATTCCCAACACCAGACCCTGAAAATCATTTCCGCGTATAGAAGTTTGTGCCAGAATTCCTGCGATTTTTTTATTATTTGTCAAAACGTCATTCGGCCATTTTATTACCGGGTTTACTCCGTAAATTTCCAGAGTTTCGCATAATTTTATTGAAAGATATTGTGAAATATTATTTAGAGAAGAGTCTTCGCCAATTTTAACGGCAGGCTTCAAAACAAACGAAATATAAATATTTTCAGGCTTGTAAGAAATCCATTTTCTGTCGAATCTCCCTCTTCCTTCCGTTTGAATTTCGGCCATCAAAATGTCCCTGTCTGAAAAATTCGAGATATTTTTCATCGCATGGGTATTCGTGGAAGTTATTTCCTTAAAATATATAAGATTATAAGTTTTTTGTGTTTGCATATTTTTATTATACGAAAAATAAAAACTAAGAAATGTTAAGTTGTTTTTTTCAAATAAACACTATCATTTGAGATTTAGATTCTTTTTAGGGATAATTTATTTGGCAATTTTTTACCTTCACGTGCTTTAAAGAACTGGAAGGAAAATTAATCAAGAGAAAGGAATATATTGTGTCTATTCAAATTTTAGGTCATGAGAATAAATTAAATTTAAACACTACTCAAAAAAAACCGGCTTTTGGCAGTAAACTTGAAATTGATGACACTCTTGTAAAAAGACAGATTTCAGGATATTACGGAAGGGAAGTTCCTATTCAAGGAACACTTGATTTTTATACAATGAAGCCTGTAAGCGTATTAAAACCTAAAAAAATTAATTCGTTATTTACTGAAGAAACAATAGAGATACTTAAAAAAAGATTAACAAAACTCTTTGCTAAAAACGGGCATGATAATAAGGTTGAAATTGCAATGCATAGTCTTGACCGACCGGGTGAAAAATTTAACGAATATATGCGTTGTTCAATGACTGTAGGTGATGAAACAAAATTCTTCCTCGCATCAGCATCTGTTAAAGGTTTTAAAAAATCAAGTTTTGTTAGAAATGCTGTTGGAACTTATGAATTTATGATGCAAAATGCTAAAAAATTAGTTAAATAAATAATAAAGAAAAAATTTAAGAAGTCGGCTCTATTTTAAAATAAAGCCGACTTCTTATTGATAAATGTTTTTATACCTGTGTAAGCAAACTAGCTCCAACAACACCGGCGCTGTTTCCTAGCTGAGCAGAAATCACTTTCACGCTGTCAGCCGAGATTTTCAAAGCCCTTTTGTTAATGGTTTCTCTTATAGGGTCAAAAAGAATATCTCCTGCTTGAGCTACTCCACCTCCGATAATAATAACTTCGGGATTAAGAAGATTTACCACGCTGCTCAAGGCAATGCCTATCCAGTATCCTGTTCTTTCAAATATTCTTAATGCAACACCGTCACCTAAAATAGCGGCTTCTGCAACGATTTCCGGTGTGATAGGCGAGCCTGCCGCAAGTTCTTTAAATTTTGTGGATTTTCCTGTCATTAAGTATAATTCAGCCTGTTTTACTATTGCAGGTCCGGAGGCTACAGCTTCAACACAGCCTGTGTTTCCGCAGCCGCAAATTTCCCCGTTGTGTTCCTGCACTATTACATGTCCGAGTTCTCCTGCTGCCATGTTTGTTCCTCTGACAAGCTGACCGTTAATAATTATTCCTGAACCTATGCCTGTGCCTACGGTAATGCAGATAATATTTTGATATCCTTTTCCTGCGCCAAATTTGTATTCGCCAAGAGTGGCAACTCTAACATCGTTGTCTATTTTAGTCGGCAAACCAAATTCATCCATTAAAATTTTAGCTAAAGGAACATTCACCCATCCCGGAATATTAGGCAAAGCTCTTACGATTCCGTTTTCCGAATCTATTTGTCCCGGACATCCAACCCCGATTCCGCCGATTTGTTCTATGGAAACTTCTGATTTCGTTAAACTGTCTTTGATTAAATTTATAATATTCTTGATAGTAAATTCATAGCCCATTTCTGCTCTTGTAGAAGCGCTTTCAGAAAAAGCTATTTTGCCTTTTGTATCTACAAGCGCAATTTTTATATTGGTTCCGCCTATATCAATGCCGATATTGTACTCTTTAGCCAATTGCCCGACTCCTAAAAACTATAAACTTATTGAAACAGTTTATCACAAAGTTTTTTTATTTGAAAAAAGAATGAACAAAAAAAAACCACCTGATAGGTGGTAAATTCATCTCTGCTTTCTTATGTTCTCTTCTTCCGCTTTGAGTTCTAGTATATAGGGGATTATATGAAACGGAACTTTGTAATTTTTTATTTTGCCTCGGGATTTAAATATTTATTGTTCCTTGAATATTTATTGTTCCCTTGACACTTATTATTTAAAACTAAATAAAGTGTGTTGTCAACACTATATTTTATGATTTTTTAAAAATGTTTTTTGAAAACTAGAGAAGTCTTTGTGGTAAAGGGATTTTGGATTTAAAAAATATTTTAATTTCAATATTTTTTAAAAATATATTAGTTTACTTGAAATTCTGATATTATTCTTATATTGAAAAAGAGAAAAATAGGAGTTCGAGAATGAAAAGAGCTGTAGTGATTGTGGTTGACAGCATGGGAATCGGCGCTATGCCTGATGCTCCAAAATACGGAGATTTGATGGAATGTAATACGCTCGTGAATGTCGCCAAGTTTAATAATGGTTTAAAATTGCCGAATTTTGAAAAACTGGGGCTGGGAAATATTGACAATATTGAAGGTGTTAAGCCTAACAATGCTCCTATCGCCGGTTTTGGGAAAATGCTCGAAGTCTCTGAAGGAAAAGATACCACAACAGGACACTGGGAAATAGCGGGATTAATTCTTGAAGAGCCTTTCAGAACTTATCCAAAAGGATTTCCGCAGTTTTTAATCGATGAATTTATTCAAAAAACTAACTGCGGCGGAGTCCTTGGCAATATTCCCGCTTCGGGAACAGCTATTCTTGATAATCTCGGAGATGAACATGTTAAAACAGGATTTCCGATTGTTTACACAAGTGCTGACAGCGTTTTTCAGGTAGCATGCCATGTTGATGTGATTCCTCTTGAAACTTTGCATAAGTGGTGCGAAATAGCCAGAGAAATGCTTGATTCACATTCAAGCGAGCATAATGTTTGCAGAGTTATAGCCAGACCTTTCACTGGTTGCAGCGGAAATTACAAAAGAATTTCAGCAGGAAGAAGAGATTATTCTGTTCCCCCGAAAAAATCGACTGTTTTGAATAATATTGTTGACGCGGGCGGAAGTGTTGTAGGTATAGGAAAAATAGAAGATATTTTTGTAAAATCAGGCGTAACTCAAGCAATTCATACAGGAACCAACAAAGAAGGTCTTGAATTAACAATAAAAGCTCTTGAAAATAAACTTGAAGGTGAAGATCATTTAATTACATATAAAGATATTAAAAATCCTGAAATATCTTTGATTTTTACTAATGTTGTCGATACTGACATGCTTTTCGGACATAGAAACGATGCTGTAGGCTACGGTAAAGCTATTGAAGAAATCGACCGTTATTTAGAAAAAATTCTGCCGCTAATAACAAAAGATGATTTGCTGATAATTACAGCTGATCATGGCTGTGATCCGACAGTTCCGGGGACTGACCATACAAGAGAAATGATCCCTGTTCTGGTCTATAACCCCGAACTCAAAGGACGTGATTTAGGGCTAAGAACAACTTTTGCCGATATTGCCAAAACAATTTCTGAATGGCTTAAAGTATCTTATGACGGCATAGGAAGTTCTTTAATTAATTAAAATAATTGTTATATATGTGTAACGTTTTGTAAATCTTTATAGTCAAAATAGGCAATTTTTTTTTATCACAAGAATTATATAAGTAACAACCCCCCAAATCTCCTCCCAAAATATTTACCAGCTACCAGTTCATTCGGTAGCTTTTCTTTTTGTGTAAAATTACTACACCGGTAACATCCATGCTATTTCAAAAAGTTTTCGATAAATCATTTATTTAACACCCATCCCCCTACCCCCTTCCCTCGAGGGAAGGGGGTGAAGATTGTTTTTGGGCTCGCTTTTCGTCACCTTCGGTGACTCGCTCGCCCTTTTATTTTTTATATTAAAGATTTTTTCATTTATCGTTTACTTTTTTAAATTGGTATAAGCCTGCTTTATTTCTGACTAAGCTTTGCCTATAATATGAAAATGATATAAATAAAAAAAGCAGGAAAAATTTATTATGACGGCAATAACACAAGAAATAAAAGATAAATACGAAACAGTTATAGGATTAGAAGTTCACGCGCAGTTGAAAACAAAGTCGAAAATCTTTTGCGACAGCGCAACTGAATTTGGAAATGAGCATAATTCGCAGGTTTGTCCTGTTTGTATGGGTTACCCCGGAGTTTTACCCGTTTTAAATAAAAAAGTACTTGAATATGCTATTTTAACAGGACTTGCTCTTAATTGCGAAATAGCCCGCCATTCAAAATTCGACAGGAAACAATATTTTTATCCTGATTTACCTAAAAATTATCAGGTTTCTCAATTTGATATGCCGGTTTGTAAAAACGGTTATATCGAAATAAACGGCAGAGTAATCAGAATTAACAGGGCTCATCTTGAAGAAGATGCGGGAAAATTAGTTCATGCAGGAGCAGCAGGGCTTGCAGGCTCTACTTATAGCCTTGTGGATTATAACAGAACAGGCGTTCCTCTTCTTGAAATAGTCAGTGAACCGGATATTAATTCTCCTGAAGAAGCCAGAAATTATGTGGAAGAATTAAGAAATATCGTGAGGTATCTCGGTGTTTGCGATGGAAACCTCGAAGAAGGCAGTTTGAGATGTGATGCGAATGTCAGCATCAGACCTGTCGGACAAAAAGAATTGGGTGTAAAAGCAGAAATTAAAAACATGAACAGCTTTAAAGCTTTACAAAGAGCTCTTGAATATGAAGTTGAAAGACAAGTTGAGCTTATTGAGTCCGGCGGAAAAGTTGTTCAGGAAACTCGTCTCTGGAAAGAAGATGAGGGAATTACAATTTCTATGCGAAGCAAGGAAGAAGCGCATGATTACAGATATTTCCCTGAACCTGATTTGGTTCCCATGGAAATAGATGCTGATTGGGTGCATCGAATCAGGGAAACGATGACGGAACTTCCTGCGCAAAAACGCGTAAGATATATTTACGAGTTAGGTTTGTCCGATTATGATGCGAATGTCCTTGTAAATTCAATGGAAATGGCGTTTTTTCTTGATAAAGTAATTGACCTTAAAGCAAATGTTAAATCTGCTGTTAATTGGCTTATGGGTGATATTACGGCTTATCTTAACGAAAACAAAACAACGATTGATAAAACTGAATTAACTCCCGAGTCCCTTGCGGAAATGATTGCTTTGATTGATAAAGGAATTATTTCAAATAATATTGCGAAAAAATTAATAATTCCTCTCTTAGAAAAAGGCGGCTCTGCTAAAAAAATGGTGGAAGAGCAAGGAATGAGTCTGATTTCTGATGAGGGCGCACTTAAAGAGACTATAAAGAAAATCCTTGAGGCAAATCAGGGAGAAGTTGAAAAATACAAATCAGGCAAACCGCAGTTATTTGGATTTTTTGTAGGGCAAATAATGAAGGAAACCAAAGGACGCGCAAATCCTGAAGCTGTAAACAAACTTCTTAAAGAAGAACTGGACGGATAAAATATATTGTTTCTTTTTGTCATCTTAAGCAAAGCAGGGAACCCACTTTTTTGATTGAATATCAAAAAAGAAGGGGGAAGATCTGACCCATAAACAATTAAAAGATTTAATTCATAAAGGGACAGATTCTTCGGACTAAAGTCCTCAGAATGACAACGACAATCTTTATAAAATCTTTATAACCCCCTAACAATTTTTTAACTTCATAAACTTTATATTCATATAAAGATTATGTAAGGATTTTTAATTTTTCAATTTTTTCTGGGTAGAATATTCATGTTGAAAATAAAAGTGTAAAAAGTACATTTATTTTAGAAAGATGAGTAATGCAAGTTTTTAATCAAAAAAATATAATAATTACACAAGAAACAAAAGAAATTGCTTCCAAAATTTCTAATATAATCGGTACTCTTGAGTTTGTTGATGAAAATAATACAGAATTTTCTTTATCAAAATATATCGGTTATCTCTTAAAAGCTGCTGAAAACTGTGATGCGGCATTAAGAGCAGAAATTGAAAACAATATCGTTAGTTTAGGTATAAAAACCGTACCTTATCTTATAAATTCTTTAATGACAGTTAAAGGCGCTGCAAGAGGGCTTGCTGCAATGGCTATCATCAGAATGGGCGGTTCAACAGTAGAAATCCTGAAAAATACAGCGTCAAAAACCCCTGATTTTGTGTGGATGGCTGAATATATCATTAACGAAATCGTTGGAACACAAATTCCTGTTGCTGTTTATAACGAAGAAATTACAGAAAGATTAGTTGCTGGTTAATTTATCAGCAAGTTTATAAAGTTTAAAAAGTCGGTGTAATAACCGGCTTTTTGTATAAAAAAGGAGAAAACATGTCTTATTGTGTAGTAGTTTCAACCACTCCCAATATAGAAGAAGCTAAAAAGATTGCTCATGGCTTGATAAAAAACAAGCTTGCCGCCTGTACAAACATAATTTCCGGTGTAACTTCGGTGTATATGTGGAAGGGCGAAGTTTGTGAAGACAGCGAATGTATGCTTTTTATAAAAACACAGCGAAGTTTGTTTGAGGAAGTCAAAAATTTTATCGTGGAAAATCATTCTTACGAGCTGCCGGAAGTCATAATGCTTCCTATAGAGGCAGGACTTGAAGGGTATTTGAATTGGGTTAAAGAAAATACTCTGTAGTACCGATTATTTATATAAATATCGAATTTAAACAAGGTTTTTTATATGACTGAAGAAAACAAAAATGCTGAATATTTTGTTTCTAAAGGAAAAGAATATGATAAAGCAGGAAATTATGATTTAGCCATAGAGTGCTTTAATAATGCAATTGAATTTGACCCAAATTATGAATGGGCGTACGCACTGAAAGCTAATAGTCTATTTTATAAAAGGAACAAAGAAGAAGCTATCGTAAATATTAAAAAATCAATAGAACTTAATCCACATGAATCAAAATTTCACAGAGGTTTAGGTTCTATGTATTGGGACTGGGGCTGTTTAGATGAAGCTAGTCTTTCATACAAGCAGGCAATTAATATAGAAAATAATAGTAAAGATCATTTTTCCTTAGGTTGTTTATATTTTAAAAAGAAAAATTATAATTTATGCCTAAAACACATTATAATTGCAATTATACTTGATAAAATTCAATCATAAATTATTTTATCCACCATAAATCTCGAAAGAAACAACTTCGTCGAAGGATT
>DNRP01000135.1:28022-30481 GCA_003499955.1 Cyanobacteria bacterium UBA9971 | reverse complement strand
ATGTATAAAAATAAAAAAACATGCGGTTAGTTCATGGTTGTAATAAAGTTTGAAACCCATATAATTTTTCATGTAAAAACATGCTTGATTAAAAATTATCTGTCATTGTGAGGAAGAACGAAGTACTGACGTGACAATCGCATAATTTAATAAAACTTTGCTATTGCTTTGGTTTTTTCAAGCCTCGCAATGACAATACAAAATTATTTATAAGGGAAGGAGTGATGGCTAAAAGCAGTATATTTAAGTGCTGCAAACGGGAGGAATGATAAAAAGGATTATTAATAAAAACAGGAAATTTTTTCTGTAAAAAATGTTTGATTTAAAAAACCTTTGTGTTATACATGATTATAACCGCAGACAGTCGGTGGGGATGCCCTTTAATAGCGAACGTAGTTGTTGCGTAGTTAATGAGCGATACCCTTTAACAAACCGGAAGCTTATTTAAATATAATTAAGTGTTTTTCAGGTTCACCGACCGAGGGAATATAATACAAGTTAGGCTTTAAGACTTAGTTATTTTTAACGGCTTAATAGAGTCAAAAAACTTTTAATATTCCAAATAAAAATTCTGCGGTAAAAGCAGAATTTTTGCTTTTTAATATGAAGATAATTAAGAAACTACAACATAATCGGAGGTACAAAAATTGGCAACAAAGGCTTTCAAAACAGAAAAAGTTGAAGAAATTAAAGAAGTCATCGCAAAAGCCAAAGTTGCAATTGTTAGTGATTACAGAGGACTTAGCGTTGCTGATATTACTAACTTAAGAAGAAGGCTCCAAAAGGAAGACGGCGATTATACGGTTGTTAAAAATACTTTAGCAAAACTCGCCATCAAAAACACACAATTTGAAGGACTCGAAGAGTTCCTCAAAGGACCTTCTGCGATTGCATTCGGCTTTGGAGATGAAGTTGCTCCCGCTAAGGTTATCTTGAAATACCTTAAAGAAGCAAAGAAAACAAATGAAGTTAAAGGCGGAGTTCTTGACGGAAAAGTTATTACGGCTAAAGACGTAAGAGCAATCTCGGATCTGCCAAGCAAACCGGAACTTATTGCAAAAATCATGGGCAGCTTAAGTTCACCTGCTCAAGGACTTGTTGGCGCAACAAGCGGCGTAGCAAGAGCATTAGTTATTGCTATGGAAGAAGTAAGAAAACAAAAAGAAGCAAAAAGCTAGCACTACATGCTGTCATTCTGAGGGCTATAGCCCGAAGAATCTGTCCCAATTACAACGATAAACAGATCCTTCGCTTTGCTCAGGATGACAATAATATCAAAGTAATAATAGTAAAAAATAGTAATAGTAAAAAGGAGAAACAAAATGAGCGTAGTAGCAGAAATTTTAGAAAAAATAGAAACTTTAACATTATTAGAAGCGGCTGAATTAGTAAAATTAATGGAAGATAAATTCGGTGTTTCCGCGGCTGCCCCTGTGGCTGCTGTAGCTGTTGCGGCTGCCCCTGTTGAAGCTGCTGAAGAAGTTACTGAATTCAATGTAATTCTTGAAAGTGCAGGAGCTAACAAAATTAACGTACTTAAAGAAGTTAGAGCTATCACAGGTCTTGGCTTGAAAGAAGCAAAAGATTTAGTTGACGCAGCTCCAAAACCTGTTAAAGAAGGTATCAAAAAAGAAGAAGCTGCTGAAATTAAAGCTAAACTTGAAGCTGCAGGAGCTACAGTTTCCGTTAAATAATCCAAGCCTTTGGAATTCATTAAACTTGAATACATTCTTGTATAAAGTTACAATTTGAACGAAGGGCAAAGATAATTTATTTTGGAAAATAATATAAAAAATAAAACCAAATAAATTTTTATAGTTAAGAACTTGGGATATACCCGGCTTAAATATGTTTTCGGTAAAAGGTCGATTACTTTTAAGAAATAACGACAACTATTCCGAAAACAAAAATTTAAACAAAGAGTAAAAGCCGATATAAAACTCGAGTTCTTGACTATCATGTTTTTTGCTATACGATATTACTGGAAAAATATACTATTATTGTATGCAAAAATAATAATAATTAAATTCTTCGATTTATATAAAAAATTATGGGTGCACCACATATTAGACGAGGTTAATAATGGCTACAAAATTTGTTGAACGCGTTATCCCGGATGGAATGAAAGCTTCCAGTCTGGATCAAATGCCTGATTTAACAGAGATACAGAAAAATTCTTTTGAATGGTTTTTAAAAGAAGGATTAAAAGAAGAACTTTTATCTTTTTCTCCTATAAAAGATTACACAGGCAGGTTAGAATTACATTTTTTACCTAATTATACATTTGACAACCCTAAATATACCGTTGAAGAAGCAAGAATTCATGACGCAAGCTACACAAAACAGCTTAGAATTATGATGAGGCTTGTCAACAGAGATACCGGCGAAATTAAAGAACAGGAAGTTTACATTGGAGACATTCCAATGATGACTGACAGGGGTACATTTATTATAAACGG
>DNRP01000135.1:10886-27886 GCA_003499955.1 Cyanobacteria bacterium UBA9971 | reverse complement strand
GGCACTAATGACGAAGCTTTAATTGAAGTTTATAAAAAATTAAGACCGGGTGACCCTGCTAGCGCAAGCGGCGGTAAATCAATCATCGAAAGCAGATTCTTTGATGATAAGAGATATGACCTCGGAAAAGTCGGTCGTTACAAGTTAAACAAAAAACTCGGACTTAATCTGCATGAAACACAAAGAACTTTAACCGTTCAGGATATTGTTGCATCAATCGAATACCTTGTAAACCTTACTTATGATGAAGGTGTGGTTGATGATATCGACCATTTGGGAAACAGACGTATCAGATCAGTTGGAGAATTGTTGCAGAACCAGTTCAGAATCGGTCTTACAAGACTTGAAAGAATCGTAAGAGAAAGAATGACTCTTCAGGATGCTGAAACATTAACTCCGTTAAACTTATTAAATACAAAACCTTTAATTGCCGCAATTAAGGAATTTTTCGGTTCATCACAATTATCGCAGTTTATGGATCAGACAAATCCTCTTGCGGAATTAACACATAAAAGAAGATTATCAGCTCTCGGACCCGGTGGTCTTGCAAGAGAAAGAGCCGGATTTGCCGTAAGAGATATTCACCCTTCACATTACGGAAGAATTTGTCCCGTAGAAACGCCTGAAGGACCAAATGCGGGTCTTATAGGAAGTTTGGCTACTTATGCAAGGGTTAATGAATATGGATTTATTGAAACACCTTATTATGTTGTTAAAGACGGTATTGTTACCGATGAAATTAACTATTTAAGCGCGGATGAAGAAGAAACCTCCCGTGTTGCCCCCGGCGATATTCCTATAGATAAAAACGGAAAAATATCTGTTGACCAAGTTCCATTCCGTTATAGAAGTGAATTTACAATAGGGGAATCAAATAAGGTTGATTATGTGGGTGTTTCTCCTATTCAGATTATATCGGTCGGCACATCTTTAATTCCGTTCGTTGAACACAATGATGCTAACAGAGCGTTAATGGGTTCAAACATGCAACGTCAGGCTGTTCCTCTTTATAAGGCACAAAGACCGGTAGTTGGCACGGGTCTTGAAAAAAGAGCCGCTTGTGATTCCGGAATGGTAGTTATGTCAGAGCACGAAGGTGTTGTTGACTATGTTACCAGTGATGAAGTAAGAATTAAAGACACTCAAGGCAGAATACATAAATATCCTTTAATGAAATTTGTAAGAAGCAACCAGGATACATGCCTTAATCAAAAACCGATAGTCAGAGCGGGCATGCCTGTTAAAAAAGGAACACCTCTTGCGGATGGAGCATCAACCGATCAAGGAGAGCTTTCTCTCGGTAAAAACGTTCTTGTGGCATTTATGCCCTGGGAAGGATATAACTACGAGGATGCTATTTTAATCAGCGACAAGCTTTCGCATGAAGATGTTTATACAAGTATTCACATTGAAAAACTTGAAATCGATGCAAGAACAACAAAGTTAGGACCGGAAGAAATTACAAGGGAAATTCCTAACGTTAGCGAAGACAGCTTAAGACACCTTGATGAAAGAGGTATAGTACGCGTTGGAGCTATGGTTCAGGCTGATGATATTCTTGTAGGAAAGATTACACCTAAGGGTGAATCAGAACATCCACCCGAAGAAAAACTTTTACGGGCAATTTTTGCTGAAAAAGCAAGAGATGTAAAAGATAACAGTTTAAGAGTTCCGCATGGTGAAGGCGGTAGAGTCGTTGACGTAAAAGTTTTTGACAGAGAAAAAGGCGATGAACTTCCTCCTGGAGCTAATACAGTTATCAGAGTTTATATAGCTCAAAAACGTAAAATCAGAGTAGGCGATAAAATGGCAGGAAGACACGGAAACAAAGGTATTATTTCCAAAATCCTTCCTAAAGAAGATATGCCGTTCCTTCCTGATGGCACACCTGTTGATATAGTTCTTAATCCTCTTGGCGTACCCAGTAGGATGAACGTTGGACAAACTTATGAAACCCTTTTAGGACTGGCAGCTTATCTGACGGGAAATTATTATGAAGTTCCTGCGTTTGATGAAAGATGCGGCGTCACTGAGGCTTCTTTGAATGCAACATCTAATGAAGTTCAAAAAGGAATAGATAAAACCGGATATGATTGGGTAAATACAAACGGTAAAGTTACACTTTATGACGGAAGAACGGGAGAACCGTTTGATAATCCTGTTTCTGTCGGACTTGCATATATTTTAAAACTTGTCCACCTTGTAGATGACAAGATTCACGCAAGAAGTACCGGACCTTACAGTCTTGTTACCCAACAGCCATTGGGCGGTAAAGCTCAATTCGGCGGTCAGCGTTTCGGAGAGATGGAAGTTTGGGCACTGGAAGCATACGGTGCTGCTTATACACTTCAGGAAATGTTAACCATTAAATCCGATGACGTTAACGGTAGAAGTAGAGCTTATGAAGCTATTGTAAAAGGTGAAAACCTCCAAAGACCGGGTATCCCTGAATCATTCAAAGTATTGGTTCGAGAACTTCAAAGTATCGGTCTTGATATTACAGTTGCAAAACGCGGCGGCTTCGAAGTTGATCTTATGAGTGATACCGATGAAATGAAGAGAGCTGTTCCAAAAAGAACACTTAGCGATATTGATTCAGAATTGCTTAACATCAATTTCTTCCAAACACCGGGAAGTATTACTTCAGATTAGTCCTCTGTCATTCTGAGGGCTTTAGCCCGAAGAATCTGTCCGACAAACAGTTTAAGAATTTATTCCCAAAATGACAGATCCTTCGCTTTGCTCAGGATGACAGGAAAAAATAAAAGCAAACTGTCAAACAACAAATAATAAAGGGAGAATAACATTGTCTACCAGTATTGATTATTTTGATTATATAAGAATAGGTATAGCATCCCCTGAAAGGATCATGAAATGGTCTTTCGGAGAGGTTACAAAACCGGAAACTATTAACTACCGTACATTAAAGCCGGAAAGAGACGGATTATTCTGTGAAAGAATTTTTGGTCCGTCCAAAGATTGGGAATGTTATTGCGGTAAGTATAAAAGAGTTCGTCACAAAGGCATAATCTGCGAAAGATGCGGGGTTGAAGTTACAGACAGCAAAGTCAGACGTCATAGAATGGGACATATTAAACTTGCTGCACCTGTTTCTCATATATGGTTCTTAAAAGGTATTCCAAGTTATCTTGGTTTATTGTTGGATATGTCTTTGAGAGATTTAGAGCAGGTAATTTATTTTAATAATTACATTGTTCTTGATGCAGGTGATTCGGAATTCAAAAAAACACAGCTTTTATCTGAAGAAGATTATGAAAATTATGTGCTTGAGCATGAAGCAACAACTTTAAAAGTTGGAATAGGTGCTGAAGCAATAAAAGAGCTTCTTGCAGAACTCAGTATTTCAGGAATGATTGAAGAATTAAGGGAAGAACTTAAAAATGCGGGAAGTTCAGTGCAAAAACGCACAAAAATTATTAAAAGACTTCGTCTTGTTGAATCTTTAACCTCCAGTAATACTGATCCTACCTGGATGATTATGGATGTGTTGCCTGTAACACCCCCTGATCTTAGACCTATGGTTCAGTTAGACGGCGGAAGATTTGCCACCAGCGATTTAAATGACTTATACAGAAGGGTTATCAACAGAAATAACCGTTTAATAAGATTAATTGAGATGGGCGCTCCCGAAATTATTATCAGAAACGAAAAAAGAATGCTTCAGGAAGCAGTTGACGCATTAATTGATAATGGCAGAAGAGGAAGAACCGTAATAGGTCCTAATAACAGACCTTTAAAATCTTTAAGCAACATTATTGAAGGTAAACAAGGTCGTTTCAGACAGAACCTTTTAGGAAAAAGGGTTGACTATTCAGGAAGAAGCGTTATTGTTGTCGGTCCCCAACTTAAATTACATCAGTGCGGATTGCCGAAAGAAATGGCTGTTGAATTATTTAAGCCTTTTGTTGTGAACAAGCTTATTGAAAGAGGCATTGTTCAGAATATTAAATCAGCTAAAAAGAAAATAGAACGTTCAGAAAACGTTGTTTGGGACGTATTGGAAGAAGTAATTGAAGGACATCCGGTAATGTTAAACCGTGCTCCTACACTACACAGGCTGGGTATTCAGGCATTTGAACCGGTACTTGTTGAAGGTAGAGCTATTCAGTTGCATCCGTTGGTTTGCGCGGCTTTTAACGCTGACTTTGACGGTGACCAAATGGCTGTTCACGTTCCGCTTTCGATTGAAGCTCAAACTGAAGCCAGAATGCTTATGCTTTCTGCTAATAATGTTTTATTTCCTGCAACCGGAAAGCCTTGTATAACGCCAACACAAGATATGATTCTGGGTATTTATTATTTAACACTGGATACTCATTTAAATGAAGAAGATAAAGTTGAAAGATATTTTCTTAACTTTGAAGATGCCATAACAGCTCTTAATGCAGGTGTAGTCGGCTTACACTCAAAAATAGGTGTAAGGGATGAAGCAGGTACAAAAATCATTACAACAGCCGGAAGAATTATATTTAACCAGATTGTAAGTAATGCAGTTTTAGCATCATAAATTCCTTGTCATTTCTATCTGCGTTAGCACCTCAGAATGACAGAATAAAGAATAAAAACTAATAAATTAAAGAGGAAAATATAAAACTATGAGTACAATGCTTTCAAAAGGTCCAAAAAAATCATTTGATTTTATAAATGAAGTAATGAATAAAAAAGCTTTAAATAAGCTATTTTCTCAAATATATTTAGATTACGGTACTTCAAAAACAGCTTATTTGGCTGATCAATTGAAAAACTTGGGTTATAAATATGCAACACAGGCCGGTACTACAATTTCAATTGAAGATTTAACAATTCCTAAAGCCAAAAAACAGCTTATTAAAAATGCTGAAGATGAAATTGAAAGAGCAACTTATCGTTATTTAAAAGGTGAAATAACCGAAGTTGAAAGATATACAAAAGTAATTGATACCTGGAGTGAAACAACAGAAAAATTAACACAAAGTGTAGTTGAAAACTTTAGCAAAACCAATCCCGTTTATATGATGGCATTCTCCGGCGCTAGAGGTAACCTTTCTCAGGTTAGCCAGTTGGTTGGAATGCGTGGGTTAATGGCAGACGCGCAGGGTCAAATCATCGATTTACCGATTAAATCAAACTTTAAAGAAGGGTTAAGCGTAACCGAGTACATTATTTCAAGTTACGGTGCAAGAAAAGGTCTTGTAGATACCGCGCTTAAAACAGCTGACTCCGGATACCTTACAAGAAGGCTGGTTGACGTTGCTCAAGATGTTATCATCAGGGAAGAAGACTGTAAAACAGAGAAATTTATTGAAATTGAAGCTATCAAAGATGCTGAAAAAGAATATGTTTCCCTTCATGACAGACTTTTAGGAAGAACAATTCTTGAAGATATTCTTGATGAAGACGGTAATGTTTTATTAAAGAAAACAGCAACTTTAAATAATGAAGATATTAAAAAAATTGAAAGCTTGAAATTAAAGAAAATAAAAATTCGTTCACCTTTAACATGTGAATCCGAATACGGAATTTGTCAAAAATGCTATGGATGGGCTTTAACTAAAAACAATCCCGTTGATATCGGTGAATCTATAGGTATTATAGCTGCACAGAGTATCGGAGAACCAGGAACACAGCTTACCATGAGAACATTCCACACAGGCGGTGTATTCAGGGGTTCTTCCAGTATGAGACAAATTAATTCAAAAGTAGCAGGTAAAGTTATTACAGCTGTTGCTACAAAAGACTTAAGAACCAGACACGGTGATGATGTACAAGTAAGTATCAGAGAAGGTAAGCTTGAAATCGAAGATGCAAAAGGAAAAAAACATGCTTATAATATTCCTTACGGCGCAACAATTTTCCATAATAAGGGAGATGTTGTTAAAACAGGGGATGCAATTGCTGAATATGAACCCGGCGCAGGCGCTGATGGCGGTCGTTTAACAGAAAGAGCCACAAAAGATATTACTACCGATATTGGCGGTAAAATCTATTTTGACGGCTTTAGTGTTGATGAAAAACGCGACAGACAAGGTAACATCAGCAGAACTGCAAACAGAAGCGGTAAAATCTGGATACTTTCAGGGGATGTATATAATCTTCCGGGCGGTTCGGAAATTCTTGTAAAAGATGGACAGCTTGTTAAAAAAGGCGATGTGCTTGCCGAGACTGTTACATTAACTGAACATGGCGGTGAAGTAAGACTTTCCGGCGAGCTTGAACTTCAAGAAATTACAAAAAACGGAAAGAAAATTAAAAAAATCGTTAACGGTAAAGAAATTACTATAGTTATCGCATCCATAACTCCTAAAAATGCTGAACTTGAATCAACAAAAAAAGAACAGCTATGGAAAGTTCAGGGATGCGAAGAAAATTATGTTATAAAATCACCTATTGATACTCTTGTAGAAAACGGAATGGTAATTGCAGAGCTTATTGATGAAGAAAACTCCGTAACTTCAAGCGGAGAAATCCGTTATGCCGGAGTCGAAACAGATGAAAATCAAATAGTAACTACCCCCGGTAAAGTTGTTTTCATTCCTGAAGAAATTCATCAAATAAATAAAGATTCAACATTGAAAATGGTTGAATCAGGTACTTATGTAATTGCCGGAACAGAAGTGGTAAAAGACGTAAGAACTCATATCGACGGTGTTATCGAAATCAAAGAATACAATGACATAATTCATGAAGTTATTGTAAGACCGGGACAGCTTATAAAACTTGATGACGCAAATCTTTTAAAAGTTGAAGACGGCGAAATCGTTGATATTGGAACAGAAATTGCAAAAGGTGTAAAAGCTAAAGAAAAAAGCATGGTTAGTATTATTTCAGGAATGCCTGCTGAAGTGGGAGTTCTTGAAATAACCGATGAAGATGTTGAAGTTGAAATAGATGAAGACATTGAACTTACTTCAAAATCAATAGAAGTGCTTATAAGACCTGTTCAGGAATATGATATTACTCCTAAAGAAGTAAAAATAGCTTTTAATACAACGGAAGATTTGATTGAAATTGTTCCTGTAACTCAACTTCAGTACAGGGATGGAGCAAGAATTCGTCAATTGGATGGCGCAAGTTTAACAAGAGTTAGTCTTGTTCTTCAAATGAGCGGGTATTTGAGCCATTTGAAAGGTCTTGTTGAGCTTACATCAAAAGATAGCGAAGAACAAAATCTTAAAATAGTTGTTCTTGATAATTTAATAGTTAGAAGAGAAACAGAAACAGGTTCAAGAGAAAAAGCTTCTCTTCAAACAGAACTTCTTGTTCAATCAGGGCAAGTTATTGAACCCAAGACACCTGTTTCTAAAACACAGGTACTTGCAAGAAATGATGCAAAAGTAAGTCTTAGTTCTACTGAAAAAGCTGAAATGAGAAGACTTCTTCTTATTTCTCCCGAATCAAAAGAAATAGTTAAATTAAAAACCGCTCCTGTAGTTAAAGAAGGCGATTTAATAAGTCTTGATCAGATAATTTCCGAAAGCGGCGAAAAAGCCCAAATTGCGGGTAGAGTCTTTGAAATTAACAAAAACGAAGTTGTTATTCATAAATCAAGACCTTATCTTATCAGTCAGGGCGCGCAGCTTCAGGTTGTTAACGACAGTCTTGTACAGCGCGGTGATTTCCTTGCAACTCTTGTATTTGAACGTATGAAAACAGGGGATATTGTACAGGGTCTTCCAAGGGTTGAAGAACTTTTAGAAGGCAGAAAACCTAAAGAAAGCGCAATTCTTGCTGAAGAAAACGGTGAAGCCGTTCTTGAATATGAAGAAGATGCTGTCAGACTTTTCCTCGTCAGTGAAACAGGACGCTCAGAAATTAAGGTTCCTATTGATTCAAGTATTATCGTAACCGATAAACAAAAAATAAAACAGGGGCAGCCTCTTACAAGCGGTCCTCTTAACCCTCATGATGTTATAAGATTAAGCGGTGTTGAAGCTGTTCAGCAATATCTTCTTGATGAAGTGCAAAGGGTATACCGTTCTCAAGGTGTAGAAATTGCTGATAAACACGTAGAAGTTATTGTTCGCCAGATGTCTAAAAAAGTTAAAGTTGATGAATCAGGCGATACAAAACTCCTGCCCGGTGAACTTACAGAAACTCAAACAGTAGAAGCTGAAAATAAAGCTGTAGGAGAATTAGGCGGCGAGCTTGCCACATGGCATCCTGTTCTTCTCGGTATTACAAAAGCAAGTTTGAATACAGAAAGCTTTATTTCTGCGGCAAGTTTCCAGGAAACAACAAGAGTTCTTACAGAAGCTGCTGTTGAAGGCAAAAAAGATATGCTGAGAGGTTTGAAAGAAAATGTAATCATTGGTAGATTGATACCTGCCGGAACAGGCTATTATCACCTTACACATTCTTCCGAAGATCTTGAAGAAGAAGAAAGAAAAAGAAGAAGCAGAAACAGCGCAAGAAAACCATCCGCAATTCTTGAAGAAATTGAAGGATTATTTGGAGCTCCCGATTTTTCAATTGAAGAAGCAATGGGTGCTGTTATAGAAGAAGATATAGAAGAAATTGCTAAAGAACTTCAAGGCGTCGAAGAAGTTGAAGAAACTGGCGATGTTGAAGAAGACGAAGAAATTTAATTAAATTTCAATTTATAAAATGATAGGGAGCAGCAAAGCTGCTCCCTATCATTTTATTCACTCAAACCTGAATTTGATTTTAACCTTAAATTCTTCCTCAAAAAGGTCTTTTTTGCTTTGAGCTTTATTAATTTCAAGAGAACAATCAGGCATATTGAGTTTTAATAATATAAAAAGATTTTGTGAATAAATATCATAAATACAATCCAAATCAGTTACCAGAGAAAGGTGGGAGTTGTCTAAAGAGTCCGCAAATCTTACAAATGCGCTTAATTTTCGTGTAAGAGCTTTTGTGGGTTCAGATAAAGAAGCATAACTTTCATGACTTTCTTTTGGTTTTTTGCCGCGATGATAGCGGGCTATATTTGCTATTATTGCTATTTCTTCATCAGAAAAGCCGTCGGGTTTTTCTTCTTTGATTATCTTAGCGGAATTTTTATGATGACCTTTAGCAGAAGTATAATATCCAATATCATGAAGAATTGCCCCTGCTTCCAGTAAATCTCTTTCATTATCGGAAAGATCATGCAAAACTCCTTTTGTTTTGTCAAAAAGAGTGAGGGCAAGTTTTTTGACCTGATTGGAATGATCAGAATCGAGTTCATATTTTCTTAAAACAAATAAGATGCTTTTTAATTTTGTAGTATCAAGCATTTTTTAGCCCAATAATTTTTTAACATTTGCTAAAAGTTCATCCTGATTAAAGTTTCCTTTTGTAAGGTAAGCATTTGCACCGAGTCCCAAGCCTTTTCTTCTGTCAATTTCTGATGAGAGAGAAGTTACAAGAATAATAGGTATGTTTTTGAATTTTTCCTGTTCCCTTAATCGTTCGGTAAGTTCAAAACCGTTTATTTCAGGCATTTCAACGTCTGTAATTATAATATCATAATCATCCGTTGCTATTTTTGTCAGAGCTTCAAGACCATTAACGGCTACAGTTACGTTGTATCCTGCGGCTTTAAGTATATTTCTCTCAAGAATTCTGGTAGTTAATGAATCGTCAACAACCAGAATACGTTTTTCGCATGTTTGTTCTTGTTCAGGATTTTTGTCCGTAATCAGCCGTTTTTCTACCACACCAAATTTTGAATAAGCTGATTTTACAAGATCTCCGATATTTAGAATAAGGCATAGTTCTCCTGAACCTAAAGTTGTAACTCCTGCGATATTTCTTACCCGTAATAAAGGTGGGGAAAGATTTTTATGAAGAATTTCCTGATCTCCTATAAGTTTATCTATAACAAAACCAACTTGAATATCTTCTGATTGCACTACAATCACAACAAGTTTTTTATTTTTTTGTTTGTTTTCGGCTAAATCAAGCGCATCACAAAGATTACATATCGGGACAGTTGAATCTTCTACGATAATGGTTTTTTTGCCTTCCTTGTAGAAAATATTTTCAGGAGAAATAAGAAGAGTTGTTTTAATTGTACTTGTCGGAATAGCAAATTTTTGATTATTTACTTCAACAAGAAAAGATTTAATTGTCGCCATTGTTACGGGAAGTTGTATTGAAACTCTACAGCCTTCGCCTAAAGTTGACTTTATTTTGACTTTGCCGTTGAGTTGGGAAATTTTTGTATAAACTATATCAAGACCGATTCCTCGTCCTGAAATATCTGTAACAGTTTCTCCTGTTGAAAATCCCGGCCAGAATATTATGTTCATAATTTGTTCTTCTGTCATTGAATTTAGTTCTTCTTGTGACAGCAGCTGCTTTTGAAGAACTTTTCTTTTGATTGCTTCAATATTAATACCATGACCGTCATCTATTATTTCAATCAAAACACTGTTTTCAAGGTGATAAGCCGCAAGAAAAATTTTCCCGACAGGATTTTTACCGTTTTTAATTCTTGTTTGAGGGTCTTCTATGCCGTGGTCTATAGAGTTTCTTATTATATGAATAAGAGGAGATTTAATTTCTTCAATAATTTTTTTATCCACGCTTGTTTCGCTACCTGAGATTATAAGCTCGATATTTTTATTTTTTTCTCTGGCTATATCTCTGACCATTCTCGGGAACATGTGAAAAATCGTCGCAAGAGGCAAAACCCTTACGCTTTTTATTCTTTCTTCAAGTTCATTTACTATAAGATGCAGTCTTGTGTCATCTTCATGAATAATTTTATAAAGTTTATTCATATTATTCGTTAAACCGGTAAGTTTAGCGGAATTTTCTTCAAAAAACACTGTAAGATTTTTATTTTGTGAATAAATTGATGAACCTGCAGGAAAATCAGGTGATTTGTAATGTGGTTTATCAATATGTTTAAAATACTGTTTTGTTTTATTCCATTCTCTATGCCATTCTTCAACAGATCGAATTATTTTTTCCAGTTCCGACAAATGATCTTTCGCTTTAATTTTTGCGATAATCAACTCTCCAACCTGACTTACAAGCTGATCAAGTTTTTTTGTATCAACACGAAGTGTTTTTATGGTATTGCTGTCGCCGGGTTTTATCTCGAAGGCAGAATTGTCATTTTCAGACGCGGGTGTATTTTTAGATAAAATTTCTGTTCCGGTGTTTACGGTTGATAATTTTGATGAATTTTCTTCGTTAGATTCTTTAATTTCTTCTTCAATAAGAAATTGTTGATTATCCGTATCTGATAATTTAATCATCTGGTAAAGAACAGCCAGCCTTTGAACAATCAGAACAGGATTATCCTGTATTTCAAAAGGAGAATTAATCATCAAGACAGCCGCTTCAAAACTTTCTTTGATTATTTGTACAACATCGGTACTTATAGGAATATTTTTTTCTTTTGAATAAGTAAGTAATTCTGTAAGTTTTTCAATAATATTTTTGATATTTTCATCTTCGATTGTAATTAAAAAATCATTTAATTTTTTTATTACTTCATCAAATTTTAAGATGTTTTCCTGTGAATGAATAGAAAAAATAGTTATATTGTTTTTTATAAATTTAAGGTCTTCTTTTAGATCTTTACTTTCTAAATTTGTATTTAAAATACTGTTTTTTAAATCTTCGTCGATATTTCCTTCTAAAATAAAATCAGAAAGAGGATTTTTACCTTGAGATTCTTTTTTATCAGCTTCGTGTTCAGAATGACAATTTTGATTATTTAATAATTTAGGGATGTCTTTTTTATTTTCAGGAATTGCCGTCAATCTTTCAAATAAAGAAGAAAATGTTTCAAAATTTTCTTCAATTTCCCAAACTTCGTCAGAAGTTAAAATACCGCTGCCTTTTAAGGCTGCTTCCAGTTTAATTTTTATGTCTTCAACAATTCCTGACAATCTCTGATTGTCAAGTGCATTGATTGCTGATTGAAGACGTATGATAAAATGGAGAAGTTCTTCTATTGCATCAGAACTTGAAGAAAATATTTTAATTTTTTCTATATTTACTTTTGTTTGAATTATAAGAGTTTTATTGTCCTTACTTATTTTATTAATATCAAAATAAGTAAGATTTTGCTGATCAGATTTTCTATTATTTAAACTTTGATTAGATTCCGGGGAATAATTTTTTTCTTGGTTTGAATTATTTTTATTATCAGTTTCTAAATTTTCCGAATTTATAATATTTTCAAGTTTTTGTACCATTTCAGGAACTTTATCAAAAGAGGCATTTCCTCTTGTTGCGATGGACTCTTCCACTATTGAATTTACACAATCTACAGCTTTGCAAAGTGTGTCAATTGTTTCGGCAGTTACATCAAGGCGGCATTCTTTTGCCATTCCAAAAACATCTTCAAGCTTATGAGCAATAAGTTGGATGTCATTTAATCCTATCATCCTCGCAGCGCCTTTTAATGAATGAGCTTCTCTGAAAAGTTCGGAAATTGCTGTACTATCTTTCGGATTAGCTTCAAGTTTTAAAAGGTTTTTATTAAGTTTTTGAATTTGTTCTTCGCTTTCTTCTCTGAATATATTCAGAATTTCTACGATTTCACTTTCAAGAAAGTCCATCTAAGATACCTTTTATATCGGTTTATTCTCTTTGTTGTGGTCGTTGTCATTGCGAGGAGGAACGAAGATCCGATGCGGCAATCTCAATATTAGTAAAACATTGCTATTCCTTCGCTTTGCCCGGAATGACAATCTTGCTTAAGTTTTATATTTTTTATACTCTTTTTTAAAACTTTCGATTGTTTTGATATCAGAATTTCCAAGAATATTATCCCTGAGATCTTTAGAAACTTCCACAAGACCTTGAAGTGCGGAAATGCTTTGATGTATGCTCGAGGATGATTCTAATAAGCCTTTATCAATCATGTTTATGGAATTATTTACTTCTCCTGTGCATTCCATTTGTTGTTCGGCATCTTTAACGATATTGTCGACGGCATGAACTGTTTCATTGATTGTATTTCTTAATACATCAATATTTTGAGCTATTTGATGGGCAAGTTCTACGCCTGATTCAATTTCTTTTGTTCCTTCTTCCGTCGCCATAACGGTTGAATTTGTCGCCTGTTGAATATCATAAATAAGAGAAGTAATTTTAGTGGTTGCCTGTTTGCTTTCATCGGCAAGTTTTCTGATTTCGCTTGCAACAACAGCAAACCCTTTTCCGTGTTCACCTGCTCTTGCCGCTTCAACTGCCGCATTAAGAGCAAGCATATTTGTTTGTTCCGTAATGTCTTCTACTGCGCCAATAATACTGCCTATTTGCTGTGTATGTTCACTTAATTCAAGGATTAATTCAGCAATAATTTCAATTTTCTGTTTGAGAGTTTTCATTTTTTCGATATTACTTTTAACAGCTTTTTGTTCTTTTGCTGATAAGTCAAGTGATTCTTGTGATTTGTCAGCTACTTTTATAGCGCTTTCTTTAGTTTTTTGAGAGGATTTTTTTAATCTGTCCAAAATTTCAGAAGTTGCTTTTAAAAGCTGGATATGATTATTTACAACGGTTTCCTGCTTGTTGGTTTCTTTTATAATTTCATTTGAAGTAATACTTGCATGAAATATAGCATTATATATAGGGTTTGTTAAATTATCATTTATGATTTTTTGAATTATTTCTATTAAGATAATTGAAATAATAGCTACTACAAGAAGTCCTATTCCCCAGTTAAGTCCGCTTTCATGATGGATTTGAACTTTGTAAAGAGCTATTAGTGCAATAGAACCTATTATAGAAATGGAACTCTGGCTTAATAAAGATTTTAATTTAATTTTTTCCTCAAGATTTAAGTTTTTAAACATTATTTATCCTCTTATTTATTAAACAAACTCTTTTGAACTAACCTAATTGTACAATATCTTTTTATTTAAAGCACTTTTTTATAGATTGTTTCAATTAAATTGAGGAGTTGTATTTTACAT
The DNA here is from genome assembly GCA_003499955.1 of Cyanobacteria bacterium UBA9971. Lineage (GTDB taxonomy): Bacteria > Cyanobacteriota > Vampirovibrionia > Gastranaerophilales > UBA9971 > UBA9971. The sequence continues at coordinate 13,997 of DNRP01000135.1, read as the reverse complement.
GAGGATAAATATAAATAAATTCAGACATATAAATAAATGATTTAAACACTTCCAGTTTTTTAATATAACTGATAGTATAATTATATTGACTAGAGATTGGGATTTTAGATTAAAAAATTTATGAAAAAGAAAATTTTATTAATAGAAGATAGCCAGCTTCAATTAAAGAGTATCGAATTAACTCTTTCCAAGCTCGGGCATGAAGTATTAACGGCAACAAACGCTATAGACGGAATTGAAGTTGCTTATCAAACATTTCCCGATTTGATAATTTCGGATATTATTATGCCGGAAATCAATGGATATCAGCTTTGCAGATTATTAAAAAACGATGAGTTGTTAAAAAGAATTCCTATAATTTTACTTACCCAGCTTAATGAAAAATTGGATAATTTCTGGGGATTAAAAGCCGGAGCCGACAGTTTTGTAACAAAAAGCGAAAATCCTGAAGAATTTCTCAATCATGTCAGAAATTTTCTTGAAAATACTCATAATATTACATCGGAAGAACGACAAAAATTTATTGAAGAAAAAAAACTTGAGAATAAAAATATACAAACAAGAATAAATAATCTTCTTGACCAATCGCTTATTGAATCTACGATTATTAATGAATTTAGAAACCTGTCCGAATTTATTTATGCTACTAAAATTCTTTCAAAAGAAATTTTTTCTCTTATATTTTCATTGATTGATTTTAATGTAGCAGGCATATTTTTTAATGAAAGAGACGACAAAAAGAAAAAAACTCTTAATCTTAGTGTTCAAGGCGTTATCCTTGATGATAAGGTTCTTAAAGAGATAAAAGAAGATTTCTTTTCGGCAGCGTTTAAAGAAGATTATTACAGAGACGAAGCTATTTTTGACTATGAAATAGTCGATTCTGCTCTTGGAAAAGAAGAACTGATAGAAAATTCAGATATTTTAAGGTCTAAAGTAGTTATTCCTATAAGTTACGCAAATAAAATTATAGGCGGTATAGCTTTATACCATAAAAAAGGCGCCAGGTTTGATTCTTCAAGAGTTCTTGAAATAATTGTTCAGGAACTAAAAGTATTAATGAGAATTAAATGGCTGTATTCAGAAACAAAATATCTTGCAATAACTGACGGGTTGACAGGTCTTTATAACAGAAGATATTTCCAGCAAACCCTCGACAGAGAATTTGCAAGAAGTAAAAGATATAAAAATCCTCTTAGTATTGCTCTTTTTGACATTGATTTCTTCAAGAATGTCAATGACACTTATGGACATCAATTTGGGGATAAGGTTATAGCTGAAATTTCTAAAATCATAAGAACTTCATTAAGAAAAACTGATTATGTTGCCAGATATGGCGGAGAAGAGCTGGTTCTTATTCTTCCTGAAACACCTATCGATCAAACAATGATTCCTATTGAAAGAATAAGAGTTAAAATACAGGATCATCCTTTTGTTTTTGGAGATAAACCTGTTCAGGTAACTGCAAGTTGCGGACTCGCAGGAGTAGAACCTGATGTTAATACTTATGAAGATTTAATTTTAAGAGCCGACAAAGCGCTTTATGAATCTAAAAGAAACGGCAGAAATCAAACAACAATCTACCAATCGTGATATTAATTGTCATTCTGAGCAGAGCGAAAGAATCGCATGATGTTACAAGACCTTGCGATTGCCGCGTCGAGACTAAATCCCATCCTCGCAATGACAACAAAATTTAAAATAGAGGGCTTAATGGAACAAAATTTTCTTACAGTAAGTGATTTTTCAATAAATAAAACTTCCGAATTATATATTACTTTTAATCTTTCGGAAAAAGTTTATGCGATTCCCGCGGAAAAAATAATTGAAATAGTTCAGCTTCCTGCTTTAACACTTCTGGAAAAAGCTCCTGACTATATTGTAGGGCTTTTAAACCTTAGAGGAAATATTATTAGTATAATAGACCTTTCAATGATACTTGGTTTTCAACGAAAAGTTTATTCTGCCGAATGCCAGATATTGATTTTAAATGTAAATGATAAAAAAGTCGGAATAATTATTGATTCTGTAAAAGATGTAATTCAGTTTGAAAAAAAATTGCTTGAACCGCTTCCTTATGCATCAAAAGAACATATAGTAAACGGTGTATACAAAGATGATGCCGGTCTTATAGCGTTTCTTGACCTTGATAAAATAGTTAAAAGCATTGAAGCGATTGAAATAAGTGAGGCAGAGATAAAAGAGACAAACCTTGATACGGCAGGTTTGTTTCCTATAGATAAAGTTTCCGTTGAAAAATTTGCCAAAAGAGCTTTAAAACTTCAAAAAGAATTAAGGGATGAATCAAACAGTTTAAATTATCAGGAAGATTATTTTATTTCATTTTCTTTAAATGAAGAAATTTTTTGTTTAAATTTAAAATTTGTAAGGGAAATAACAAAATTAAAGAATGTTAACCTGACCAAAGTACCTTGTGTCCCTGATTTTATTATAGGAATTATAAATTTACGAGGGGATTTTATTACTATAATTGATATTAAGAAGTTTTTAAATATTCCCAAGACTGATATAACTGAAAAAACAAAGATTATTGTTATAAGAACAGAAAATATACAAATAGGGATACTTGTTGATGATATTTTTGGAATTGAAAATATCCCGAATGAAAAATTCAGTCATAATATTCAGACTAAGTATGAAAAAAATAATTTTACCGCTGCGGAAATTATGCTCAATAACAAAGTTATGTGCGTATTTGACCTGAAAAAATTCCTCGAAGACGAAAGACTTTTTATAGAAGACGCTGTTTAATTCGGTGTGGAATTGTCATTGCGAGGCATAAATCAGGGCTTTTTAGTTTTAATCTGACTTACGAAACAATCTTCCTAATGACAACATGCCTCTTAAGAAGATTGCTTCGTTAATTCAATGGTTTTATTTTATAGGCGTTTAATGCCCCTATCCGTTGAAATTTTCCAGGATTTCACTGACTGATTCATTGCTTTGAATTCTTTTTATTGATTCGGCAAGAAGCGGCGCAATACTTAGCTGGGTTACTTTTGAGAAAAAACCTTCTTTTAAAGGAATTGTATTTGCCACTATTACTTCTTTTATAGGACTTTCTTCAAGTCTTTCCATTGCAGGACCGCT
>DNRP01000135.1:6819-10803 GCA_003499955.1 Cyanobacteria bacterium UBA9971 | reverse complement strand
AATTTTCTTGTTCTTGCAACACCGCCGCCGTCAGGGCTTACAGCAACCATTTCGTCAGTTGAAAAACCCTTTTGTTTAATATAATCAATTAAAACAGGAGTTACACTGACGTGGTCAACAAGAATGTTAAAGAATCCCTGAAGCTGACCTGTGTGAAGATCAACGGCTAAAACTCTTGTTGCCCCTGCGGTGGCAAGTAAGTCAGCAACAAGTTTGGCTGTAATAGCTTCTCTTCCGGAAGTTTTTCTATCTTGTCTTCCGTAAGCATAATATGGAATAACTGCGGTTATTGATTTTGCGCTTGCGCGTTTAAAAGCGTCAAGCATAATCAATAATTCCATAATATTTTTGTTGACAGGATCGCATAATGATTGGACAACGAAAACATCATCGCCCCTTATGCTTTCATTGATTCTTACATAAATTTCGCCGTCGCTAAAATTTTTAATTTGCAGAGTGCCGAGGTCTTCGCCGAGATGTTTTGCTATATCCTCTGCTATCTCGGGGTTTGCTCTTCCTGTAAAAATTTTGATGTCCTGAATAACTTTTATTTTGTTTCTTTGTCCCATTTCACTTACTTCCACTGCCATTTTAGTAATCCTCCGGTTTTTAGTTTTTACACAATGTTGTGACTTCAACTTAATAAATCCGAAAAAATTTAAGTCGAGTTTGCTTCAATCTTACTTTCTGACTGAATTTGATTAATTCTTTTTTCTACCCAATTATCAATATTTTTTTGTTTTTCACGGGCTATTGCAAGTGAAAATTCGGGAACTTCTTTTGTAATTACCGATCCCGCGGCTATATTTGCGCTGTTTTTAACAATAACAGGCGCAACCAGTACAGAATTTGAACCTATTTTTACATTGTCTTCAATTATAGTTCTGCTTTTCTTCTTAGAAAGCGGGTCATAATTTGCTGTAATTGTTCCCGCACCTATATTTACATTGCTTCCGACGGAAGAATCCCCGACATAGCTTAAATGAGAAATATTTGTTGAAGAATCTACAGTAGATTTTTTAATCTCTACAAAATTGCCTATTCTTACATCTGAATTTATTTCTACTCTGTCCCGTAAGTGCGCAAAAGGTCCTATAGTTGAATTTTTCCCTATATAAGCATTAGAAACTTTTGATTGAACTATTTTTACGTTGTTTCCTGTTTTAACATCACCTTCAATAAAAGTATTCGGACCTATAACGCAATTTTCACCGAAGATATTCGCGCCTTCAATTACGCAACCCGGATAAATTATGCTGTCCTGACCTATTTTTGTTTCCGGCGAAACAAAAGTGTTTTCGGGCGAAATGAAAGTTACACCGTTATCCATTAATTTTTCTATGGTCATGGTGTTTAAAAATCTTGCTGCTTCAGCCAGATGCTGTCTTGAGTTAATTCCAAAAATCTCTCTGTTATTTTCAAGAATAAACCCGCAGGTTTTTAAGCCTTTTTTAACCGACCAGTCAACGATATCCGTTAAGTAATACTCGCCCTGCTCGTTATTTGTAGTAAGTTCAAAAAATGCAGGTGATATTTTTTCCCATTCGATACAATATACACCTGCATTAATTTCTTTTATTCTTTTTTCTTCGCTATTTGCGTCTTTTTGTTCAACGATTTTCTTTATGTTTTCATTCTCGTCCCTTACAATTCTACCGTAATTCGTCGGATCATCGAACAAAGCAGACATTACCGTAAGCGCCGCATTTGATTTTTGATGGTATTCAATGAAATTTTGCAAAGTTTGTGTAGTTAAAAGCGGGGTATCTCCGCAAAGAACAATAACTGTTCCTTTAAAATTCTTGAGATAATCATAAGCCTGAAAAACAGCATGCCCTGTACCGAGCTGAGGTTCTTGAAGAACAGTTTTTATGGCTTCATCAAAAATGAGTTCCTGCCCGTCATCGCCGCCGCCTTCGCGTCGCCGTTTCGGGCTTCCACTCCCGCTTCGCATTTTATATTTATTATTTAAAAATTCTGTGACTGATTCTGATTGATGCCCTGTAATAACAAAAATTTCAGATAAATTATTAATTTCTAAAACTGAATCTATAACTCTTTCAACCAGAGCTTTGCCTGAAATTTTGTGCAACACTTTGGGAAGCGAGGATTTCATCCTTGTTCCTTTGCCTGCCGCAAGTATTATAGCCTTCAAAGAATTGTTCATTTTTTAAAGTTATTCCATTTTTCTGTTTTTTGCATTTAATGTCATTGCGAGGCATGAAACATTTTTTTAATTATTGATTTTTTTCACGAAGCAATCTTCTTAATAACAACATACTACTTCAGAAGATTGCTTCGTAAGGTCAATTTTGACTTATAACCTTATTTTATGCCTCACAATGACAACTTTCATTAAAATGGTAATTTACGTTTACATAAATATTATGAACCAAACATGTTTCATATTTGAATTTTGTAAACTTTTGTTGCAGAGGGTGTCAATTTTTTTTATTGAGAAGGTTTATGTAAATATCGATTTATTTATTTTACAGAAAAGGATGGTAATACAATAATGAATGGAATTTCTAATCAAAAAAGCGTAGCTTTTGGTCTCAATCCCAAACAATTTAAAAACTTTTTGAATTCGCCTGAAGCTAAAGAACTTGGTGTTAGCCTTAAAAGAGAAATTGGAACTGTTCAGTTAGTTGATAAAGAAGAACCTGTAAAAGCAATGGTGCTTTCTTTGACGCAAAAAGGAGATGTGCTGAATATTAATAACGGGAATGGGATATCACAGCCTTTACAAGCAATAGGTAAAAATGCTTTGACGAAATTAATGGGCAAACTTCAAGATATCAAAGGTGCTATAATTCCCGATAAAGAAGATTTTGCAACTCGCGTTTGTTTCAGACCTTTAAAAGACACTGTTAAGGCAGGTTCTGAAAAATTAAAAGCTGCCATTACAAGAGCAGCTAAAGAATAAAATTACTTAAGAATAATAGATTTAAAGGCGGTAAAAACTTTACTGCCTTTATTTTATTTAATATCTTTAACTTCTTCAAGAACCCTTTGTTTTGCGATGTCTTTTCGATATTTCATGCCGTCAAAACGGATTAAATCAATTGTTTCATAAACTAAATCGCGAGCCCTGTGTTGAGTAGCGGCTTTTGCAACTACTGATAAAACACGCCCGCCGTTTGTAAGAGTTTCCTCATAAATGTTTTTTGTGGTGGCAGCATGGAAAATTAAAATACTGTCATCGTCAATTTCATCAAGACCTTCGATAAGCTGACCTTTTTTAAATTTGTTGGGATATCCCGAAGAAATCAGATTTACACAGACAGAATGATCTTCGCTTAAGTTCAAAAATTCGTAATCATCGGATAAAGCACCGATAGAAGCTGAGTACATAACCGCGAATAAATCATCATTTAAAAGAGGAAGTATTGTTTGAGCCTCCGGATCGCCAAAACTTACGTTTATTCCGATGAGATAAGGATTATCCTTGTCGTCTATGATTATATTTGCTTTTAAGACTCCACAGGAACTCATTTTTTCGGAATTTAAACCGTCAATCAGAGGAAAGAAAATTTTATGGGCAATTTTTTCTTCAAGCTGCTCATCCAGATAAGAAACAGGTGCAGAAGCTCCCATTCCTTCCGTTAAATAGCCGCTGTTTCCTTCCTCTGATTTTTTATATACATAAGCGGAAGAAAGAGGCAGGGCATTATAACCGTCTGTTATTACGTGAAATGTGACATGCCTGCCTATTATAAAGTCTTCTATAATTATAGGTTTATATAAATTATTCATGCAAAACGTTATTGCGTTTTTGGCTTCGTTGAAAGATTCGCAGATTATTGTTCCTGAACCGGGAGATCTGCTGTCAAATTTTATAACCAGCGGATATTTTGCTTTTCTGGCATGTTCAATTGCCGGTGCTTCTTTATCATAAGTTCCAAAAGGAGCTGTCGGGATTTTGTATTTGTGGAAAAATTTCTTGGCAAAACTTTTGTTTTTTTCTATTTTTGAAAAAGCAAT
>DNRP01000135.1:0-6752 GCA_003499955.1 Cyanobacteria bacterium UBA9971 | reverse complement strand
ACTTTGCGACAATTTCCAGATAATGGCGTGTTCTTTTCCGCCTGAACCTAAGACTAAAACTTTCATACAAATCTGCTTTCAATCAAATACAAATTTAATTATAACAATAAATTGTTTTTTGTAAATTTTTGTTGCAGTAGGTGTCAATTTTTTATATTCAGGAGATTTATGTAAGTGTATTGATAAAAAAATGAAATTTAAAACTTATAAGGAGAAACAAATGCAAACAATAGGACTTAATATTCAAAAAAACAACAAACCGGCTTTCGGGTGTAATGCTTGTGGGGAGATTAAACAAATTTTCTTAAACAATAAAATTAAAGAAGAGATTGCTGATAAATTTATAAAAGAAGAAACCAAGCCATTAAGTGCAGGGCTTTTCAGGAAGGCTCGCAGTCACGAATCAATGGCTGAATATTGGGTAGATAGATTTAAGAAGGTAGGTTTTGTTGAGGCTACCAGTTCGTTTTTTAAAGACAGCGGCGGTTGCGCCGGTTAATTAAAAGAAGTATTTAAAAGCAGTTATTAGAATTATTTAAAAAAAGAGGCATAAAAATGCAAATTAATTCAACACAAAGAAATTTAGGGTTTTCTTCAACACCGGCACAACTTAGAGCGTATTTGAAATCGCCGCAAGCTAAAGAAGACGGCGTAAGACTTTCTCATAAAACCAGGTCTAATGCGGATATGAAAATTAATCCGCCCGGAAGAAAATTTTGTCTTTTTTTAACAACAGACCCAAAAGGCGCTCCGGCATTTCCTAATGTAAAATCAGACGGTAAAGATCTGTTTGTATATGGGACAACACCTAAAGAAATGATTGCTAAATTGGCAGAAAAAATTGGCGATGATTTTCTTAGTTTTACAAAAAAAGTAAAAATTGGTTAATTACAAAAATTACAAAAATTACAAAAATGCTGTGGATAAATCTACAGCATTTTTATTGTATATGCTTTATTATTACCATATAATGTCCTTAAATTATATTTTAAGGATGATTGAGAAATGGGAAATAAAAAAGCCTTTATAAGTGTTTATAATAAAGAAGGAATCGTAGATTTCGCAAGGAAACTTCAGAAAGAGTTTAATTATAATATTGTTTCAACCGGTGGAACATATAAGGAACTTAAAGAAAACGGGATTGAAGTAACTGAAGTTTCAGAAATAACAGGATTTACAGAACTTCTTCACGGAAAAGTAAAATCTCTTCATCCCAAAGTTTTTGCGGGAATTCTTGCGTCAAGAACCCGTGAAGATGAGGTTAAAGAGCTTAAGGAAAACGAAATTGACACTATTGATATGGTTGTAGTTAATCTGTATCCTTTTGAAGAAGTTTCAAAAGATGAAGAAATGTCTGTTGACGAGCTTTACGAATATATTGATATAGGCGGAGTCACTTTATTAAGAGCTGCTGCAAAAAATTTCTTTAGTGTAACGCCTGTTTTTTCTTCCGGCATGTATGAAAAAGTCATCGATGATCTTTATGAAAATGATGGAAACACAACTTATGAGCTTAGAAGAGAATTGGCTGTGAAAGCTTTCAGTTATACCGCATCTTATGATTCAGTTATATCGGAGCAATTAGCAAAAAGATTATTGGATGAGCAGGAAGAAGAAATGCCCGAAGTCTTTAATTTGAATTTTGAGAAGCTTCAGGACTTAAGATACGGAGAAAATCCACATCAAAAAGCAGCCCTTTACGGTAAAACTTCAAATATAAAATTCGAGGTTTTGCATGGGAAAGAGCTTTCTTACAACAATATAGTGGATTTAAGTACAGCTTTAAATATTGTCAGCGAATTTATAGATGTTCCAGCCGCGTGTATTATTAAACACAATAATCCCTGCGGTGTAGCGCTTGGTAAAACAATTACAGATGCTTATTTAAAAGCTCATTGCGGTGATCCAATAAGTGCATTTGGCGGAATTATAGGTGTAAATCAAATCATAACTAAAGAAATAGCTGAGCATGCCGTACAGATATTTTTTGAAGTTATAGTTGCTCCTGATTTTACTGAAGAAGCTCTGGAAATTCTTAAATCCAAGAAAAATTTAAGACTTGTGAAAATTCCTGTCAGTCTTTTGGAATATAGAATGGCGCAAAAATATACGGTAAAAGACTTACCGTTTGGAACTTTGATTCAGGATGCTGACAAAGCAGAATTGACAGCAGACAATTTTAAAGTTGCAACAACTCAAAAACCTACTGAAAAACAAATAGAAGATATGATTTTTGCCTGGAAAGTAGTAAAACATGTTGGTTCTAATGGAATAGTTATTGCAAAAGACCTTAGAACGATTGGAATAGGAATGGGACAGACAAGCCGTATTGCTTCCATAGAAATAGCTCTCAAGCAGGCATGTGATGAAGCAACCGAGGCAGTAATGGCGAGCGATGGATTTCTTCCAGCTGTGGATAATATTCATGCGGCGGTGCAATCAAGAATAGGAGCTATAATACAGCCCGGCGGAAGTATAAAGGATAATGATATTATTGCGGAAGCCGATAGATACGATATTGCAATGATTATGACAAGATTAAGGCACTTTAAGCATTAAACAACAGGAACAGCAGGATTGTCATTCTGAGCGAAGCGAAGAATCTATCCGGCAACATATTTTATTAGATAGATTGCCGCGTCGGGGTTTTACCCCTCCTCGCAATGACAAATGAAAGGAAAATTTTTATGATTATACTTTATATAACAACAATAATTCTTGCTTATCTGATAGGCTCTTTCCCGACGGGTTATATTCTTGTAAAAGCCATAAAAGGTATAGATATACGGGAAATAGGAAGTGGAAGCACAGGAGCTACAAACGTAAAAAGAGTTCTTGGAATGAAAGCCTATATTTTTGTAATGTTTGTTGACGCTCTGAAAGGGCTTTTGCCTGTTCTTGCTGCAAAATATATTGATTCCAAAATGGGCATTATACTTTCAGATTTCCATATTTTGCCTGTACTGGTTGCTGTTGCGGTTATTATGGGACACAGTAAATCCATATTCCTAAAATTTACAGGCGGAAAATCTGTTGCTTCAGGCGTTGGAACAATTCTTGGTTTAAATCCTATAGTGGGGCTTATTACAATCTTAAGCTGGGTGGTTTTGACTTATTTTACAAAAATTGTTTCCATAAGTTCTATAATAGTTATTCTTCTCACGCCTGTTTGGATGTTTGTGTTTAAACAACCTTTAAGCTACACAATTTATTGTCTTTTAGGGGCGTTGTACATTGTTTATCTTCACAGGGAAAACATAAAAAGACTTATTTCGGGAAGTGAAAATAAAATAAGGAAGTAATTAGCAATTCACATATTTATTCTGCTAAAATAAAATTACTATTTAAATTAGAGGAAGAAAAAAATTATGATGAAGGGTTTTAATATCCAGCAAATGATGAAACAAGCGCAGCAAATGCAGAAAAAAATGGAAGAAACGCAGGATGAATTAAAAAATATTCAAATAACTTCCGAATCAGGCGGTGGAGTTGTTTCAGTTGTTTTTAACGGAAAAAACGAATTTATTTCAATAAAAATCAAACCGGAGGCCATAAATCCGGACAATCCTGAAAACGTTGACGCGGATACGGTTGAAATGCTCGAAGATCTTATTGCCGGCGCACTTAAAGACGCAAACAAAAAAGTTGCGGAAATGGCTGAAGCAAAAATGGGTTCAATCACTGGCGGAATGAATATCCCGGGACTCTTTTAAATGCAATACACAAAACCTTTAGCCAGACTTATCGAGGAATTCCAAAAACTACCCGGTATCGGCCCAAAATCAGCACAGAGAATGGCTTTTCAAATCCTCAAAATGCCTTCTGCGGAAGTGCAGAAATTTTGTGATGCGATACTTGAGGCTAAAGAAAAAATAAAATACTGCCGCACATGTTTTAATATGTCCAGTGAAGATCCCTGCGAAATTTGCACCGACACAAGACGCGATAAACATATGATTTGCGTTATTTCAGAAACAAAAGACCTGATTGCCCTTGAAAGAACAAGAGAATATAAAGGCAAATATCATGTCTTGCAAGGCTTAATTTCTCCGCTTGACGGCATAACTCCCAATGACCTCAGGATAAAAGAACTTTTGGAAAGACTCGATAAAGAAAATCCCGAAGAAGTTATACTTGCCTTAAATCCTTCTGTGGAAGGGGAGGCAACAAGTCTTTACTTAAGCAGATTAATAAAGCCGCTTGGAATAAAAGTTACGAGAATTGCTTTCGGACTTCCTGCGGGGGCAGATTTAGAGTATGCTGACGAAGTTACACTCGCCCGCGCCCTTGAAGGACGAAGAGAAATTCTTTAAGAAAATATATTAAATTTATTGGCAATTATTTTAAATTGTTTGTTTTTATATCAGTAATAATTTAGATAAGGGAAAGATATAAAAATGTTCACAATTCAAAATAATGCGACGCCATTAATGAATATAAATAAAGACATAAATAATCAAGAAAATAATGCTCAAAACAGTTCTTTATTGAGAGAAACCGCAGGTGTGGCAGCAGGAGCAGGAGCCGGGTTTTGTGTTTCAAAAACTGCAAACTTAGCTTTAAAACCTTCTATAAAAAATTTAAAATCTTTTATGGATGAATTTCATAAAGCTAATTCTGGTGTAATGCTTCAAGAAGCTGAAAGAATGGCAAAAGAAGCCTGTTTAACTCAAAAAGGATTTATGGGAATAAAAATATTTGATGTATCAAGCGAAGCTAGAGTAAAACAAGCGGCAAAAACTTTCTTAGCAGAAACACACCAATCTTTTAAAAATGGTTCTGTTATTAAAAAAATAACATGGGGCAGTTTTTGTATTTTTAGTAAACTTTCAGAATTCCCTTATTTATTAATAGGAAAAATTCCTAATATTAAAGCAAAACTACAAAATGCTATAATATACGGAGGTTATAATCCATTTTCTAATAATGTAATTAGCGGAAGAACCAGTTCTTTACTTCATGAAATCGGACATGCAATAAATAAAAATAAAAACATCTTAACAGCTATGCCTGGTAAACTGGCAATAGCTTCGACTGTTCTTTTGACTCCTTTGGCTATACTTACTGCTATGTTCCACAAAAAAGAAGAAAACAACGATAAAACTTCTGAAAATAAAAGCTTTGTAAGCAAAACAAAAGATTTTGTAAAAGAGCATATCGGTCTTACAGTTGCCGGTTTATCATTGCCTTTACTCGCGGAAGAAAGCATTGCTTCATTAAGAGCAGTTAAATCCGCAAAAAAATCGACATTAATGACAGAAACAGTGAAAAAAGGACACAGCAAACTTCTTTTAATGGCATTTGGAGCTTATGTAGCCGGTGCGGCAACACTTACAGCAATGGCAAAAACAGCAGTATGGGTTAAACATAAAGTAACAGGGCAAAACTAATTTTTGATAAATTAACTGGTATAAGCATAATTATTCTGCTAATCTATAAATAGTTGAATAATAAAATTTTTATGATTGATAAAGATAAAAAATGAGTGATAGTGAACAAAAAAAATACGGGTTTGCCTTCGAGCTGGATGATTTTCAGAAGGAAGCCGCAGAGCATATAAATAACGGCAAAAGCGTTGTAGTTTGCGCTCCGACAGGAGCAGGAAAGACAGTAATTGCCGAACACGCAATAATTAGAGCTATTGAACAAGGCAAAAGGGTTTTTTATACCACACCTTTAAAAGCTTTAAGCAACCAGAAACTCAATGACTTCTCCGCAAAATACGGAGAAGACAGGGTTGGATTGCTGACAGGCGACACTTCCATGAATAGGGATGCTCAAATTGTCGTAATGACAACAGAAGTTTTCAGAAATATGCTCTATGGAACAAGCCTCGGAAAAGTTGAAGAAAACCTCAAAAACGTTCAATACATAATTCTGGACGAAGTTCATTATATGAATGATGAACAAAGAGGCACTGTGTGGGAAGAAAGCATTATTTACTGCCCTAATAATATCCAGATAGTGGCACTTTCAGCAACTATAGCAAATGCAACAGAGCTTACAGAATGGATAAACAGCGTTCATGGTCAAACGGAACTTGTAAACAGCGACTTTAGACCTGTACCGCTCAGGCATTTTTATTTTGCTCCTTCTATGGATCACAAAATTGTCCCTCTTTTTAACGGGAACGGAGGGAAAAGCCTTAATAATACTATTAAACCTGAAAAAAGACAGCCAAGATTTCAGCAAAGAGGCAGGGAAGAAGAAAAAACCCACGTCAAACTCGTAAAAATCCTGAACGACAAAGACATGCTTCCTGCTATTTATTTTGCTTTCAGCAGGAAAAAATGCAACAAATATCTTGAAGACTGCACCAAATTAAAGCTTTTAAATCACTTTGAAGAGTTGCGACTCCAGCAAATTATAGACGAATATGTCCTTGATAACGCTTATTTGGCTAAAAGCAAGCAGCTTGAGTTTTTATATTCAGGAGTTGCCTCTCACCATGCCGGTTTATTACCCGGTTGGAAGGGCTTAATAGAAAAATTATTCCAACAGGGACTTATAAAAGTTGTTTTCGCCACGGAAACACTTGCCGCAGGTATAAACATGCCGGCAAGAACCACTATTATAAGCTCTATAAGCAAACGATCGGATGACGGTCACAGAGTTTTAACTCCGAGTGAATTTCTTCAAATGTCCGGTAGGGCAGGAAGAAGAGGTATGGACGAAGTCGGTTATGTCGTAACTCTCGGTGATTCTTTCCATCATCCTGAAGAAATAGCCGAACTTGCCGCCGCAATCGCAAA
>DNRP01000069.1 GCA_003499955.1 Cyanobacteria bacterium UBA9971 | reverse complement strand
CCGACAAGTATAACCAGAAAAATAGCTTCTCTTAGGGGCTGGTTTCGTTGGATGATAGCTAACGAACTTATTGAACATGACCCAACGTTAAGCATAGAGCAGCCAAAGCTTGACAGAAGGCTTCCTAAAGTTCTTACTCTTGCTGAAATGGAGAAAATTTTATCTCAGCCGCTGTCTTTTCGTGATAAAGCAATTCTTGAGCTTCTTTATGCGGCAGGATTAAGAGTTTCTGAGTTGGTGAATCTCGATGTAGCAAACGTAAGCCTCGATGGCGGATATGTAAGGTGTTTCGGGAAAGGTTCCAAGGAAAGGCTCGTTCCTATCGGGGAAGAAGCCAAGCTTAAAATTAAAAATTACTTGAAAGAACGGGATTTTGTTCTTAAAAAAACAAGGAAAAAAACTGAAGTCCTGTTTGTTTCTGAAAAAGGTGAAAAAATTTCAAGACAGGACGTTTATTTGCTGGTAAAAAATCTTGGGAAAGTCGTAAATAAACATATAACCCCACACACAATAAGACACAGTTTCGCTACACATCTGCTGGAAAACGGGGCTGATTTAAGAATTGTTCAGGAATTACTTGGGCATTGCGATGTTTCAACAACGCAACTATACACCCACATAAGCAAAAAACGTCTTAAAGACGTTTATTTTGCTATAAATAATGATTAAATTTTTGATAGTGGTATAAAACTTAGTGATGATTAATTTGTCACCCTGAACTTGTTTCAGGGTCTGAGATTCCGAAACAAGTTCGGAATGACATTTCTTATCATTAAAAAAATACCACTACCAAATTTTTTATACGTGTAAAATTTTAAATACCACATAAATCAAGAAAAAAGCATAAAACAATCCGCCGGTTAAAAGCGCTGACGGCTGTAAAACTCCTTTATTACGGACTATATTCATGTAAACCACCCCTACTGAAAGGTAAACGACGATAACATTTACAAGAGCATCTGTGCTTAAAATCCAAGGAGTAAGCGATAATCCTACCGCTGTGGGAATACAACTCTGAAAAACCATTGCTCCAGTTATATTTCCCATTGCAAGGGTGTCTTTTTTCGCTCTTATCCATATTACACTGTTAAATTTTTCGGGAAGTTCCGTTGCAATAGGCGTAATGATAAGACTTAAAATGAGCGGGTTAATTTTGAAAAATTCAGATAAAAATTCAATTTGACCAACAAATACATGAGCAAGAAGTATTATTCCGACAAGAGCAATCATCAATTGAAGTATGATAAAAGGCAATTGCAATGACTTAGGAGGTTCTATATATCTGGTAAGATACAGAGCCGCGAGTTCTTCCTGACCGCCTTCCGTTTCTTTGCTTGCCGTCTGGATGGTTTTTATAACATAAATCAGATAAATTATAAGCAAAACACCTGCCATTACCCATTTTAAAGGTCTATACGGAATAAAAGAACTTAAAATAGAAATCGTATATGCAAGAGCAAAATAATGAAGATCCCTAAACATAACAACTGTGTTTACAGGCATTTCTTTAGTTCGTCTTCCTGTCCTTGTAAAGATAACTACAGCTAATCCTGTTACGAAAAAAGCAAGTGTACCAAGTAAAAATGGTGCGCCGAGTATTGCGCCTATACCAATTTCATTTGCTTTTTCCATATCTGTTCCGGCAAGATAACCACCGATTATAGCTACAAGAGGAACTATTGTTTCGGGGAGAGCCGTTCCTACTGCAGCAAGAACACTTCCGACAGCTCCTTCAGACAGATTTAATTCTTCTCCAAGATGCTCGACCGCATTGGTAAAAACCACACAGGCAAGCACTATAAGCGCTAAAATTATTAATATTGATCCGAATGACAAAAACACTTCCATAACACTCTCCTCATTTTTAGTATTAGATTAATTTTGATTATGCTACAATCTTTTGGTAAACGCAAAAAATTATATCTAGAAATTAAATTAAAAATGAATAGAGCTCAAAAAGCAGCTGAAAGCATCAAAAAAGCAAAAACTATTATAATTTTTCATCATGTTGCTCCTGATGGGGACGGTTTGGGGTCTTCACTGGCTCTGAGAGAAATGATAAGCCAACTTGACAGCGTAAACAAGCTTGATGCAGTTATTACGGGGAAAATTCCCGATACATACAAATTTTTACCCGGTATAGAATACCTGAAAAAATCAAACGATAACAGTCTTCACCAGAGTTATGACCTTGCAATTGCTCTTGATTGCGCATGTAAAGATCGTCTTGGTGATGCGGAAGAGCTATTTAATAATGCCAGAAGCACTCTTAACATAGACCATCACATAAGTGATGACGGTTTTGCCGATATTGACTGGATAGAACCCAAAGCTTCCGCAACAGGAGAGATTTTATTTAAGTTAATTGAGCCTCTGGGGATAAAACTAACACAAAATATAGCTATTGGTCTTTACACAGCAATATTAACAGATACAGGCGGATTCAAATTCGAGAATACAAAGCCTGAAACATTTAAAATATGTGCCGAATTACTTGATGCCGGTGCTGATCCTGTTAATATTTATAATAGATGTTACGAATCAAAGCCTCTTGCCATGGTTCAACTTCATGCAAGGGCTATTGATAATGCTATTTACCTTGAAAATAATGAAATAGTTTATACCAAAATAACAAGGAAGCTTCTTGAAGAGATAAATGCCAGCGATGACCATATAGATGGAATTACAGAGACTCTAAGACAAATAGATTCAGTAAAAATAGCACTTGTATTTAAAGAAACAACAAGGGGAACAACTAAAGTAAGTTTTAGAAGCAACGGTATTAACGTTTGTGAGATAGCAAGCTTCTTTGGAGGCGGCGGTCATAAACTTGCATCAGGTTGTTTGCTTGAAAAAAACATTGAAGGCACTGTTAACGATGTAATTACAAC
>DNRP01000094.1 GCA_003499955.1 Cyanobacteria bacterium UBA9971 | reverse complement strand
AGAAGGCTTTAAAGAACCAAAAAACATTCTTGATGCGGGAAATTCTGGAACGACAATAAGATTAATGTCGGGAATTTTGGCAGGACAGGATTTTTATTGCGTTATGACAGGCGATGAAAGCTTAAGAAAANNCCTGTTGCAAGCGCACAAATAAAGTCAAGTATACTTCTGGCAGGACTTCACGCCGAAGGAATCACTACAGTAACTGAACCCGTAAAATCCAGAGATCATACAGAAAGAATGCTCGAGTATCTCAATGCTAATATAATGGAGCAGGGAACAAAAGTTACAATTGGAGCATCGGAGCTTGTTTCAAAACCTGTTACAATTCCAGGGGATATTTCTTCAGCCGCATTTTTTCTTGTAGCAGGAGCTATAATTCCTGATTCTGAAATAATAATTCAGGATGTCGGCTTAAATCAAACCCGCACAGGAATTATTGATGTATTAAAACAAATGGGCGCGGAAATAGAAATTTTAAATCAGCGCGTTGACTGCAACGAAGAAATCGGCGACATAAAAATCAATTATTCAAACTTAAAAGCAATAACTATAGATAGTGAAATTATCCCGAGAATAATAGACGAAATCCCAATTATTGCCGTAGCTGCAACACAAGCAGAAGGAACTACAATTATCAAAGGCGCGGAAGAACTTCGTCATAAAGAGTCTGACAGGATAAAAGCTGTTTATACCGAACTCAAAAAACTTGGCGCGGAAATCGAGGAACAACCCGACGGGCTTATCATTCATGGCAAAACAAAACTCAAAGGCGGATGCACTTTAGAAACTTATCATGACCACAGAATTGCCATGTCTGGTTATATAGCAGGATTAATTTCTGACAGTCCTATTGAAATAAATGAATTTCATTGGGTAAACATTTCTTTCCCTGAATTTACAGGCATTTTTGAAAAATTAGTTAAATAAAAATGTTGATTTTCTTTTAATTTATTTAACTAAAGCTTTTAATTTCCTTATTTTTCACTTGTTCATTTTCTTTCTTTTTGAATGCAAAAAGAAAAGAAAATAAACCAAAAGAAAAAAAAACTATACCCCAGAGGGTCGACACGGTCAGGGGCAAAGCCCCCGAACTCCCAGGAAACCCCGTTTGCCCTTTGCTAAGGTTTCGTAATATTTCACTCTGCGTATAAATGCATGCGAGCACTTGTTTGAGCCTGCCACAGCAGGCGAATTTGCGAGCTTAGACATCTGTAAGCTTTAATCGTGAGCAGGGTAGAAATATAGAAACCGAAGTTTTGGGCGAGCTTTTCTTTGCTTCATTTCTTTTGCAATCAAAAGAAATGAAGGCGGGTTTGGGTTGCAGACCCATTAAAGACAAAAACACCTTTAATTAACAGAATTTTTCCAACGCAAGCATAGCCCCGCCAAGAATTCCTGCATTATTTTCTGCTTTGGCATGAATTATCTTTGTTTTTGCAATATGACATCTCGCGTCAAGCCGCTTATTTAAATCCTCAAAATCAACAAATTTTGCCATGCCCCCACTCAAAACAATACTGTCAGGATCAAAAATATTGGTAAGACTAATTAACCCCATTAAAACAAATTCTATCCATGCATCATGGACTTGCCTGCAAAACTCATCGCCCTGATTTAGACCTGCAATTATATCATGTGTAGTTAATTGGGTTATATCTTTATCTGTTAAAATTCCTGTTCTTAATTCAAGGGGTATTTTTGCGGCCATTTCTCTTGCGGTAGCCCTGTACCCCGTTCCTGATGCATAAGCTTCCCAGCAGTCCCAATCTCCGCAAGTACATTTTCTTTTCTTTTCCCAGGAGAGAGGCATATGTCCGACTTCCGCGCCGGCTCCCATTTTTCCTCTGACAAGTTTTCCGTCAACTATAATCCCGCCACCAACACCTGTCCCCAGAGTTACAGTAATTGTATTCATGTGACCGATTGCCGCGCCTGCCTTAAATTCAGCATAAGCAGCCGCATTAGCGTCATTTTCCACCAGAGTTTTTATTTTAAATTTATTTTCTATCTCTTCTTTAAAATCAATATCGGAATACCCTGTCGGAAGATTGCCTGTAGAGCCGACAACCCTTGTATTTTCTTTATTTACAGCACCTGCGGTGGCTATACCTATTACATTAATGTTAAAATCGTAATTTAAAGTTTCTATTCCTTCTAAAACATAGTTTAAAATTTCATTTGAATCGCAAGGAGTTTTACGGGAAAGGATGCTGCCTGTAATTTCACCGTCTATAACACATGCCATGCTGATTTTCGTTCCGCCAATATCAATTCCCAGTGCTATTTTATTTTTTGGAGCCATTATTAGATGTTCCTTACTTAAAAAATTATTGATAAAAACTTTGTTTATTATATAAAAATCTTTCATTTTTCAAAAGTATAGATTTATATGAAAATAGATTTATAATAAACATATACTTTAAAAAGGTGTCGTATGCGCAGACAAGCAGACAAGCAGACAAACCCATTAGAACATGAAAATATAAGTAAATCAAGAATTAGTAAAGGTTTTACTCTTGCGGAAGTTTTGCTTGTCATAACTATTATCGGAGTTATAGCTTCTCTTACAATTCCTGATTTGATAACCAATATAATTGATCAACAGTATGCAGCAAAACTTAAAAAAACTTTTTCAGTTCTTTCTAATGCAACGATACAAGTTAAGGAAGACAATGGGGGAACTTTAGTCGGTCTTCCAGTAATAGGGTGGAGTAATTATTCACTTATAAGCTACTATTATACATATTTAAATATTATAAAACAATGCACTCATCCAAATACCAAAGGAAACTGCTGGCATAAAGATTATGAATATTATCTTTATGATGGAACACCAACAACTACCCCAATTTCTCCTATTGGTGTAATATTGGCAGATGGGGCATTTGTTATATTTAGAGATGTTAGTACAACTTGTACCAATGGAAATATGCAATCAAGTACATGTGATTTTGTAGAAGTTGACGTAAATGGATTTAAAAGTCCAAATACTTACGGTAAAGACATATTTTCTTTTTTCATTCTTAAAGACAGGATTGTTCCGCGGGGTATGCAGGGTGATTATATGCCGGAATGTACGGATGGAACTGATAATTGGTGTCCCGCACATATATTATTGAATAATTAAAACATAATTTAAGAATAGCAATTTTATTACTATTGAATTGTTTATATAAATACAGGAATAAGAATTTTAAAATTCTTATTTAATTATTATTTACAGTAAGATCAGGAGAAAATTTATGACAGGACTGTTGTCAAGCACCCTTTCAAAAGAAGAAGCAAATTGTTCACCTTACGAAGACGAAAAAGGCAAAGGAAATAAATGCGTCTATACCGGCGAAAACAATATATGGGCAGGATCATCCATAAAATATGAAGACGGTACAACTGTTTTTACATTCCCGAACAAAAACAAGCTTGTTGGCGGAGTTCAGCATATAATTTGCAAAGAAAACAAATGAGATAAATCAATTGCTAACAGGGAAATGTTAAGATAATTAACCGGAAAAAACTCTTATTGAATCAACGAATCTCTTTGTAATAAGCTGCGGTCTTGTTACAGCAGAGCCTATAACGACAGAATGTGCGCCTAATTCAAACGCTTTTTTGGCATGCTCTACAGTCCAGATTCGTCCTTCAAGGATTACAGGGCAATAAACCACTTTAACAAGGTTTTTAAGCAATTCAAAGTCCGGTTCTCCGTTATTTTTTTCTAAAGTATTCTGTGTATAACCGGAAAGAGTTGTAGAAATTATATCAGCTCCAAATAATTTACACATTAAGCCTTCTTCAACAGTAGCACAATCAACCATTACAGGTTTTTTAAGCTCATTATGTATTTTTTCAATAAGCTCGGCGAGGTTTTCTTGAGGTCTTTTTCTGGAAGTTCCGTCTATTGCAATTATATCAGCCCCGGCATCAGAAATTTTTTTCGCATCTTCAAAAGTCGGCGTAATATAAACAACTTCTTTCCAGTTCGCAGGAAGCGGATCAGGCTTTGTAATTCCAATAATAGGAATATCGGAAAATTTTCTTGTTTCTTCTATATCCTTAACGCCCGCAAGCCTTAATCCCGAAGCTTCGCCATTTATTACGGATTTTATAATACTTTGTAAACAATTTTCTTCATAAATCGGCTCCCCGAAAGATGCCTGACATGAAATTATTATTTTATTTCTTATTTTATCTATAATTTTAGACACAATCGTACCTTTTAATTTCTCATTTATAAATTTTTCTTTAATTTTAATTAAAATTAAAGATTAAAGAAAGATAAAATTATTTTTAACTTCAAATTTTAAAAACTATTGTATTTTTGTCATGTTTTTGGTTATTTAATATATAGAAGTAAAAAAGAAGAGATTATAAAAATTCTTGAAGAATGAGGTGAAGTTTTATAATTTTTACTTAAAAATAATCAGCCTGAATTATAAAAATTATTTAT
This sequence comes from Cyanobacteria bacterium UBA9971, assembly GCA_003499955.1. Classification (GTDB taxonomy): domain Bacteria; phylum Cyanobacteriota; class Vampirovibrionia; order Gastranaerophilales; family UBA9971; genus UBA9971. Next base: position 1,225 of record DNRP01000094.1, on the reverse strand, counting down.
ATTTTTAATCGGGATGTTATTTATATAAAAACTTTATATTAAAATAAAGTTTGACAAATAAAAAATTATTTCAAAAATCGGAGGACAATAATGTCAATAGGATCTTTTGTATTTATGCTTCACAGTCACTTGCCGTTTTACAGAAAAGCGGGTATGTGGCCTTTTGGCGAAGAAAATCTCTATGAATGTATGGCTGAAACATATATCCCTCTTCTAAACGCGATTGGCGAATTACATGATCAAGGAATAAAAGCTAAATTAACCGTGGGGATTACCCCAATATTAGCAGAACAGCTTAATGACGAGCATTTAAAAGACGGCTTTGTTAAATATTTAGACTCGAGAATAGAATCCGTTAAAGGTGATTTAAGCCGCTATCCAAACGATAGCGTAGCTCATTCACAACATCTAGAATATCTTGCAAAATTCTATTTTAACTGGTTTACAAACATAAAAAATGACTTTTTAAACAAATACAACAAAGATTTAATCGGCGCCTTCAGAAAATTTCAGGATCTTGAATGTATTGAAATCACCACTTCAGGAGCTACACATGGATTTTCTCCATTATTAGGCACTGATACTAACTTAAATGCTCAATTTAAAGTCGGTGTTGAATCATACAAAAAATTATTCGGAAGAAAACCGAGAGGGGCATGGCTTCCAGAATGTGCTTACAGACCCGGATATGAAGCAACTTCACCTGAAGGAAAAAAATATTACAGACCGGCAGTTGAAGTATTCCTTCAAAATAACGGCATAGAATATTTCTTTGTAGAATCACACCAGATAGAAGGCGGCGTTTCAGTAGGAAGCAGAAGATCAATAGGTATTTACGGAAATATTGAATATATTCCTCTTCCTGCAAGGGAATCTACAGGTTTGGATACCTATGAAGCTTATTACCTGCCTGAAGCACAGGTTGCTGTAATGGGAAGAAACCATGAAGGCGGCTATCAAGTATGGTCNNACAGCAGATCTTGGCGATAAAATGCTTTATGATCCTGTTTTGGCTATGTCAAAAATAAATGAAAACTCGGATCACTACGTAAATGTTCTTTACCATAGATTAAATGACCATAAACTTGCTACAGGCAAAGACGGTTTGTTAATGGTTTCCTTCGATACAGAACTATTCGGACACTGGTGGTTTGAAGGAGTTGAATTTATTAAACAGGTAATAATAAAACTCGATAAATACCAAAAAGATGTAGTAAAAAGACAA
>DNRP01000057.1 GCA_003499955.1 Cyanobacteria bacterium UBA9971 | reverse complement strand
AATATTAAGCTCTAAGCAGCTTTCAAGTTCTTCGGAAGGAATCCTGCTTTTCATTGCTTTGATTCTTCCGCCGTAAAATTCTTTGCTACTGAAGTTTATTATTTCAGGATAGCTTCTAAAATGTTCGTCAAGAAGAATTGTGGCTGTTGAGTAGTAATTTGCCACGTCAAACATTGAATTTGTCCTGAATCGCCACATAAGCTGGTATCTGTCAGGAATATTATATTTACTCATGAAAGACTGTTCTTTAGCCTTTTCGAGGAACGAAAGATGCGGAAGCTGCTTGTCATCACCGACTATTATAGCTCTTTTTGCCCTGAAAAGTATAGGGAAACAGCTTGCTATGTCGCATTGAGAAGCTTCATCTATAATTGCCACATCAAATAATCCCGGCTCAAGCGGCAAAGACTCTGAAATTGCCTGAGTTGTAACCGCCCAACACGGGAACGCTTCAAGCATCGGGGTAAAATCTTCCTGAAGCAAAATTTTGTTTTGAAGGTTCTTTTTTCTTTCCACAAGAGCTTTTGAATGAATTATAAGTCTTTGTCTTTTGTACTGATCCCTAATTAAAGATTTTAAAGATTCGCGTCTTTTGTTTTTAAGTATTTTAACAGCTATTGACTTATGTTTTTTTCTTGATTCATTAAGGTTTTCCAGAATCTGATGAAGATTTCCTGTTTTATTTATAAGGCTTTCAACGCCTTTAAGATTCTCTTTCAGTTCTTTTTCTTCAAGATTAATCCTGAGTTTTTCTACAATTTCAGTCGAAATGCCATTATCAGTCAGGTTAAGTTTTTTATTCAGCAGATAAGTAAATAATTTAAAGTAAATAAAATTCAAAAAGCCTGTTTTGTCAAAGGTTTCTTCAATTTTATCGAGGAATTTCCTGCACTGCTCAATATCCGGCTTAGAAAGAGCTTTTTGAATTAGTTTATTGTCTTCCTGAAGTTCCCAGACTTTTTTATATTCCTGAAGAGCTTCATTCCATTTGGTTTCAAGTTCAAGAATTTTGACGCACTTTTGTTTTAACTCACTTTTGTTTTTTGCAAGGGTGTAAAGATCTTCAACGTCCGTTAAAACATCGGATTCATAACCCGCATCAAGGTCTACCTTATTAGAAATCAAATCTTGAAGCTGAAAACTCAATTGTTTTTGATAATCAGCTTTTCCCGCCCTAAGACAAAGAAAATGCGCGCCAAAACCGTTTAATCTTTCGCTTATAACGTCAACTGCCTTATTCATTCTCGAAGCGACAAGAACAGTCTGCCCTGAGCCTACAAGATGCGAAACAAGATTCACAATGGTCTGGGATTTCCCTGTTCCGGGCGGACCAAAAACTGTTACCAGCGTGTTATTTTTTATTGCTTCAATCACTTCCCTCTGGTTATCGCTAAATTCTAAGGGAGTTATTGTAATTTTTTCTTGCTTTTCACTATTTTTCGGAGATTTTTTGTTTTTTGTAGCGCCGGAAAATTCTTCATGAACGGGAGCAAGAGCGGTTTCTCTAAAAACACCCGCCTGTTTTTCGGAAATCAAGCTTAATTCATGCAGCAATCCCGCTGAAACAGTGGGTCTTTTTGTAAGAACAACAGCGGAAGTATCAACAATAGTAAGTTTTTCAAGTGATTGAGCCATTAATTCTTCCGTTGACAAATCGGTAATTATTTCTATGTTAGGAATAATAGCCTTAAGAGTATTCAGGAAAATATTTACTTTTTCGTCTGTTATAGGAAGCTCAGGGATGTAATCAATAAGCCCTTCAAAGAGATGGTCTGCTGTTTCGTCATCTTCATCGAAGTTCATCAAGCTAACAAGGGCGCTTGTGTTTAAAGAAATGTCCTCTTCAAGAGTAGAGCAGTTTATGTCCAATCCATCTCTTTCAAGTTTGCATGGGACATAAAGAAGAGGCGTTAAATAATCCTCTTTTTTCTTACTTTCCGCGCTTTTTCCCTTTAAAAACAGATAACCGTATATAAGCTGGTAATCTTTTTTAGAAACTTCCGACTGAACCATAAGCTCTGTAAGCTTGCTGTCAGCACTTTTAATCTTTAAAGGTTTTTCAGGATGAGAAAAAAGAGATTCCTGTCCCTCGATAAAGAACCATTTAGTACCTTTATCGTTATTTAAATTCCTGAACGCTGATGATTTAACTTCTTCCGATACACAGTCATGCAAATACATAGACAGTTTCTTAATAATACTGTCTTTAAACGCAGAACTTAAGACTTTTGAGGCTTCCTGAAGCATTCTTACCCTTCGATATCCTTATTAAACCTGTCATTGCGAGGAGCACCCATAAGGTGCAACGTGGCAATCTAATTCCTTATTATATTAGCAGAATTTTTAGGCATGAGGTTTGAATTTACTTCTTTTGGAGGAAATTTTATAAAGAAAGAAAAACTGTAACCCGGAGGGTCAAAACAGTCAAGAGGGCAGCATCGCTGCACCACTAAACCCCCTCGAACTCCCCTTTTATAAATAAAAAATATATGGTTACTTAATTAACATACAATCCCCATAACTGTAAAACCGATATTTTTTTTCTATAGCTTCTCTGTAAGCCTCAAAAACAAAATCCTTCCCTGCAAGCGCGGAAACAAGCATCAGCAAAGTGGATTTTGGGAGGTGAAAATTGGTTATAAGCTTGTCAATCACACTAAATTTATAGCCCGGATAAATAAACATCTGACTCCACGCAGAAGTTGCCGAAATTTTGTTATTTGCTTCAAATGCTGACTCAAGGGTTCTGACAGTTGTAGTTCCAACTGCAACAATGTTTTTGCCCTGTAATTTTGCTTTATTTATAATTTCCGCGGTGATTTCGGGAATTTCATAAAACTCCCTGTCCATCTGATGATCAAGTATATTCTCGGCTTTAACAGGTCTAAAAGTCCCAAGCCCTACGTTTAAAGTCACATAACAAACTTCAACGCCTTTTTGCTTAAGCTTATCAAGTATTTCTTCCGTAAAATGCAGCCCTGCCGTCGGAGCGGCGACAGAACCCGGGTTTTGGGCATAAACCGTCTGATACCTTTCAAAATCAAGTTTTTTTATGGTTTCATCGCTCAATTTTCTCTCGATGTAGGGAGGAAGAGGAATATTTCCCACTTTCTCGAGGATTTCATTGAAAACACCTTCATAGATGAACTCCACCAACCACTTGTCGTTAGGCAGTCTTTCAAGGATTTTCGCCTTTAATTCCTCTGTAAATTCAATAATAGTTCCTGATTTAACTCTTTTTGACGGCTTAATCAGAACTTCCCATATTTTGTCATTGCGAGGAGCTTGTAGAGCCTGTCCAGAGGAGCGAAGCGACGTAGGGAAAGCAATCCATTCATTAATCAATGGTTGGTGGGTTCCCTGCTCACAATGACTTAAAAGAAAAATTTCTATTCTCGCACCTGTAGATTTTTTTCCAAAAAGCCGCGCAGGAATTACCCGCGTATTATTCAATACCAGAACATCATTTTCATCAATAAAATCAACTATATCGAAGAATTTTTTATGCGATACAGCTTTAGTTTGCTTATCTAAAACCATCAAGCTTGACCCATCTCTTTTTTCGCAGGGAAATTGGGCGATTAATTCTTCAGGAAGATTATAATCAAACTCACTTGATAACATTTTTTATCTCGACAGCGGCTGAGAAACAATTACACCTTCTCCACCGATAGATTCAACTTTTTTTCCGTTTAACTGCAAATAAACAGGTCTGGTTTTTTCTGCGTCAAGAGAAGTATTTACGAGTTGTTTAAGACGCATACTCATTGATGTAGAACCGCCTCCCGATTCAAAATCTTTTGAAAGGTTTATATTTATATCTTTAGGAGTTTCTTTTATTTCAATAAGCTTTGTAGTTGAAGGAATCTCGGTATAAAAACCTGCTTTTTCTTCTTTTTTAGAGGGTCCTTTTAAAAGTTCCGTTATTGCAGTTGAAATTCTTGACTTATCGGGAGAAATTTTTCTTCTTACAGGTGTGAGGCCAAAGTCTGCGCTGTCAATGCTCTTCACAAAATAGACTTTGACTGAATTTTTGTCTGTTAATTTTTGGCTTTTAATTACCAGAAAAACGGCGAAAATTAAAACAATTGCGCCTATTAAAGCTATTATTGAAATTATGACATTTTTTCGGTTTTTCATATTGACCCACCTGTATTTTTAAAAAATAGTATTTTGTTGTTGCCAAAAAGTTCCTTCTAAGAAAATTCTATCATTAACAACTTTGATTTTTTTAATATTTATGTCAGAATTCTCTTTTTCAACTGTTTTTAGGTCAAAAATATTTATATTGTTCAGCTCTATTGAATTTGTGATGAACTTCAAATCATTGCTTTCTTCTTCTGTTGTGAATTTAAAGTTTGTAAGCAAAATCTTGTCATTTTTGACTTTTATTGCAGTTTCAAAGCTTATCGGGAATTTGAAAACAAAAGGTGTTTTTTTATAGACCAAATTGGCTTTCATGTTGATTTTATTATTGGCTATGTTTGGTTTTAAATCAGTAATATCAACTTCTCCTATTTTCAAGAACCCCATATTTATTGGTATTCCCTGCAAAGCATTTTTTAATGTGTCAGATGCAAATATTTTTTGAAATTCTTTATTTTTTATTTCGGCTTCATACTTTAAGAACAACGGACTGTTAAGCATAGCAGGAGTTTTTTTGTAATCAAAATATGTAAAATCGCATAAACTCTGAGCTTTTACTGATGAAATATAGATATCATTGTATACAATGTTTTTTCCGCTAATTTCAAAGCCTTTAACTTTTCCTGCAAACAAATCTCCCGCGCTGTAAGCTTTTACATTTACTTTTACGCTGCCTTTTTGGATTAATTTTAAAATTTGGTTTTTAATTATTGCTTCAGCCGCCCATGTTGTAAGAATATTAACCCCAAAAATCCTTTGGATTCCTCGAGAAACATGGCTGCTTATCGGATAAACGCCTGAAGAACAGGTGTTTGGTGCTGTATTTGGGGAAGAAAAGACTATAACTTGAAAAAACATGCTACAAACAATTATAGAAGCAAATATAATGGAAATTTTTTTCATTTTTTTATCCTTTTAAATAAGATTAAATAAAAACATTAACAGGTTTTATTATATTATCCTCAAACCGTGCGATTGCTGCAAGTTTGTTTTTGTAAACAAGCTGCAAAAGACTTTTGTTGTCACCCTGAGCATAGCAGGGAACCCGCTTTTTTGATTGAATATCAAAAAAGAAGGGGGAGATCTGTCCATCAGGTTGAAGTGCGGAAAAACTTTGTCCCTTTTTGATTTTTTCCAGTAAAATTTCATCTATTTCAAAAATTTCAAGCGGTAAAATCTCAACAGGGTTTACAAGAAATTTGTCAAAATCCCCTGTTTGATACAAAGATTCAATTTCTTCAAGGGTATGTGTTTTTTCTAAAGTGAATTTTCCTGCTTTTGTCCTGGTTAAATCATTTAAACAAGCTCCGTAACCAAGTTTTTCTCCTAAATCATACGCAATAGACCTTATATAAGTCCCTTCCGAGCAGTCAATATCGACTATTAATACAGGATTTTCGTCATTGCGAGGAGGGACTTTAGCCCCGACGTGGCAATCTAATACTAAATTAATAGAATTTATAGTAACTTTTCTTGTCGGAATATCCGTTATTTCTATATTTTTTCTGGCATATTCGTAAAGTCTTTTGCCTTTGTAGTGAACAGCGGAATAAATTGGCGGGGTTTGCGTTATTTCACCTTTAAAACATTCGAGATGTTTTTTTACTTCTTCTATGTTCAAAGTTACAGGAATTTTTTTCAGAATTTGCCCTTCCATATCGTAAGTATCTGTTTTAATCCCAAGTTTTATACTAGCCCTATATGCTTTAGAGCTTTCAAGGTATTGAATTATCTTAGTGGCTTTGCCGACGCAGACAGGAAGAACTCCTGTTGCCATCGGGTCGAGGGTTCCAGTGTGTCCTATTTGTTTTATGTTAAGAATTTTTCTTAATTTGGCGACGACATCGTGAGAAGTAAAGCCCTTAGGCTTATTTACATTGATTATGCCGAAAAAATCCTGTTTTTTTGTTTTTTCTGTAATATTCATTTAATCTGCGCGAAATCCTACTTTTTCAGGTTTATGTATTTCCACAAGATATTGCAGACATTGAAATATTTCGTTAATTTTTTTATTTTGATCTTGTTGTTCAATGGAATTTTCTTTTGTATATTCAATAAATTTTTTTTCAAGTTCGTTTAATTGAACGGATAATTCTTTATGAGAAGTAACCATTTCTCTTAATTTAACAAAAGTCCTGACAATTTGAACATTTATTGCTATTGCTTGTTCACTATTTAATACACTTGCCAGCATAACAACGCCATGTTCCGTGAAAGCATAAGGATTATGAGGAGAAAATTTTATTGTTTTGAGGTTATCACAAATTGTGATAACTTCAAATTTTTCTTTATCATTAAGCTGAAACATAAATTCTGAAGGAAATCTTTTTATATTTCGTTTAACAGCCTGATTAAGAACCATAGTTCGCACACCGTACAATTCAGCTAAATCCCTGTCAATCATGACTTTTTGTCCACGAATAACAAAGATTTTATTCTCTATTATTGCCATTGGTACAAGTTCATTAGGCATTTAAAGCTCGCCTCTTGAAATTTTATCCAACAAATCATTTATTCTTCTTGCTTTTTCTTGAGATTCATCAAGCTCGAATTTTATTTCGGGAGTATGCCGCATTGTTATTCTTCTGCTTATTTCGCCTCTTATAAAAGAAGTAGAATCGTTAATCGCCTCCATTACGTCCTGCTTGGACTCATCTACCGCGAAAATACTTATATAAGCTTTAGCATACTTATTATCAGGAGAAAGTTCAACATCTGTAACGGAAATTATTCCTTTGATTCGGGGATCTTTGACTTTATGCTGAATTATATCACTGAGTTCCTTAATAAGAGCTTTTCTTATACGATCCCCTCTTGAATTCATCTCTATTACTCCAATTAAATGTTATTTGTCATTCCAAAGACGGCTATAAGTCTGATGTCGCAATTTAATTGACCCTAAACTAAAGAATGCCTGATGATTTCTTCTTTAGTCAAGACTTTGATAATGTCGCCTTCTTCAATATCGTTGAATTTATCAAAAGATATACCGCATTCATAACCGGCATTAACTTCTTTGGCATCGTCTTTGAAACGTTTTAACTGATTAATTAAGCCTTTAAAGATTTCTTTGCCGCCTCTGAAGACTTTAGCTTCTTTATTACGGATAATTTTTCCTTCAAGTACATAACAACCGGCAATTTTTGATGTTTTGCCAACAGTAAATACTTGTCTGACTTCCGCTGTACCAACTTCAATTTCTTTATATTCAGGTTCAAGAAGTCCTAGCATAGTTTTTTCTATATCTTCAAGCAACTGGTATATGATTTCATATTTTCTGATTAATACGCCTTCTTCCTGTGATACACGAAGAGCGTTTTGATCTTCTTTTACACCGAAGCCGACAATAATTGCGTTACTTGCAGAAGCCAGCATTACGTCCGCCTCTGTAATATCACCGATGCCGAGATGCACTACTTTGACAAAAATCTGTTTGGACTCAAGCTGGTGCAGTGAAGAAGTTACCGCTTCCGCCGCGCCGTTTGTTCCTGCTTTAATAATTATATTAAGATCTTTTGTTTCGCCTTGACCGGTTTGCAGAAGCATTTCGCGTTTTACCTGAGTTGCTCCCATTGCTTCAAAACGGTCTATTTTTTCATTATTTTTTCTTTCAGTCATTATTTCTTTCATTAGTTTGTCGGATTTAACGACTTTAAAATGATCTCCCGACTGAGGAATTTCCGTGAGTCCGAGTACTTCAACAGGTGTGCTTGGACCGACTTTATGCAGGCGTTCGCCCATATCGTTAATCAAAGCCCTGACTTTGCCGCCTACAGTTCCTGCAACAACAAAATCACCAACTTTAAGAGTTCCTTCCAACACTAAAAATGTTGCAACAGCGCCTTTTCCTTTATCAAGTTTTGATTCAATTATTACGCCGGTTGCCGGTTTTGTCGGATCAGCTTTTAATTGTTCGATTTCTGCAACTAAAAGGATATATTCAAGCAATTCATCAAGGTTTAACGCTTGAAGAGCGCTTACTTCAACTGTAATTGTGCTTCCACCCCATTTTTCGGGAACAAGTTCGTATTCTGTAAGTTGTTGGAGTACCCTGTCAGGATCGGCTCCCGGTTTATCTATTTTGTTTACAGCTATTATGATAGGAACTTTTGCCGCTTTAGCGTGATTTATAGCTTCTATTGTTTGCGGCATTATACCATCATCGGCTGCTACAACTAAAATCACGATATCTGTAGCCTGAGCGCCTCTTGCTCTCATTGCAGTAAAAGCTTCGTGACCGGGTGTATCAATAAATACAATTTTTTTATTATTAACAGTTGCCGTATAAGCGCCTATAGATTGAGTTATTCCGCCAACTTCACCGGTTACTATTTTTTGTTTTGATTTTCTGATTGAATCAAGAAGTGTAGTTTTACCGTGATCAACGTGTCCCATTATTGTAACAATGGGGGCTCTTTCTTTAAGCTTTGTTTCATCAACAATTTCTTTTTCAACAACTTCTGTTTCAGCTTCTTCGGATTTTACTTCTTCTTCAATAACAGTAAGACCGAGTTTTTCAGTTATTAATTTTGCTGTAGCTATATCAATAGTTTGATTAACAGTTGCCATGATGCCTGACATCATAAGCTCTTTAACAACTTCAGCCACGCTAAAGTTGAGTTTTTCAGCAAGTTCGCCAACTGTTAATTGGCTGTCAAAATATACTTCGGTAATTTTTTCGGCAAGTTCTTGTTCTTCTCTTTTTTTCTTAAGAAGTTTTGCCTGAATTTTTTGTTCAGCCTGTTTTTCTCTTTTTAAATCTTCAAGTTCTTTTAGCCTGTCTTTTTTCTTAAGGAATTCATTTTTATTAGCAGCCTTAAGTCTATCAGGTTTATCTTTTCCAATACTTTCAGGTTTTTCAGGCGTAGCGGGTCTTGGAGGAAACGGTCTTCCT
>DNRP01000179.1:8249-9534 GCA_003499955.1 Cyanobacteria bacterium UBA9971 | reverse complement strand
ATCTTTATTATTAATTTTTAAACTTGCAAATACTACGCCTGTTAATAAAGAATCAAATCTGAACGGTAAAAATGATTGTGTTCCTAAATCCAAATTTTGATTTGACAATAGTGTATATCCGATTTTTACAAATGTAATCAATGTAATTAATGCAATTATATTGAGATACAAATTTGTTTGCTTTAAGTTTTTTTTGAAAAATACAAATAAAATTAACGGTAATAATAAATAAAACCATTCTTCAACCGCTAAACTCCAACTTACGGGGAAGAAAAATATTGGGTAAAAATTCTTATCAAAAGTTTGTAAAAAAACGATAAATTTAAGGAAAAATGAAGAAAATATATTTATATCGTATCGTAATAGAAAATAAATTAATAAAGATAAATAATATAAAGGTAATGTTCTAAACCAGCGTCTAATATAAAAAGTTTTAATATTAGAAATAGATAATTCTTTAGAAAAAAGAGTTATTATTATTTTTCCGATTAAATAACCGCTTAAAACAAAAAATAAATTAACTCCCGTAAAAGAAAATAATAGTGAAAAAATTTTTAAATTTAATAAGGCATTTAAATCTATGTTATCTGATAAAAAATACAAATGAGAAACTAATACAGAAATAATAGCAATACTTCTTACTACATCTAATCCAAAATTTCGTTGTCCAGCCTGCATTTATTTTTAAATTTCTTGTTTAATCTATAATAAATTGTAGTATTAGTTATATTAATTGTAAACAATATTAGTTTTTGACTATGAAAAATTTTAAAATAAATAAAAATTCAGTTCATTTATTATTAGTTTTTTTATTTTTGTTTCTTATATTTTATAAAATAATTTATTATTATAATTCCAATCAAAAATTCGGGATTATAATAGGAGATTCGATTGCAGAAGGTTATCCTTATTCCTTAGTTGAATTTTCTATATTGAATCAAAAATATATTTTACCTAATTTTTTTTCTGAAGATCAAATAGCTTTTCACTTGGAAAAACGTCTGGAATATAAAGTAATTAATTTGGGAATTAGCGGGCAAACTTCTGATGAAGTTAGAAAAAGATGGAATAGTGATGTTCTTTCGTTTCAAGATAAAAATTTAAATAAAAATCTTTATTTTGTAATAATAATCGTCGGAATAAACGACATAATCAGAAATATCCCCGCAAAACAAATTATTTCCAATTTAGATTGGATGATAAATTCATGTACATCAAATAATATTTACCCGATTGTGTTTAATATTGCCCCTTTTAATAACATTAATGCAAAACAAACACTCGC
>DNRP01000179.1:7277-8063 GCA_003499955.1 Cyanobacteria bacterium UBA9971 | reverse complement strand
TTTTAGTGTAATTTATTTCTTTGCAGAGATTTTCCGAATTTATATCTTTAATCGGTGCTTCTCCTGCGGGATAAACATCGCATAAGTATACAATATCCGCATCTTTAAAAGATTTAGCGAAATCCTGCCATAAATTAGCAAGCCTTGTGAATCTGTGTGGCTGAAAAACAGCGATTACCCGTCCTTTTTTTGTTGAAGAAATCACTTCTTTAGCGGTTTTTAATGTTGCTTCAACTTCAGTGGGGTGATGGGCGTAATCGTCAATTATTCTTGCGCCTTTATAACAGCCTACTGTTTGAAATCTTCTTTTCATTCCGATAAATTTTTCAAGCGAAGAGGCTATTTGAGAAAATTCAACTCCGCACTCCAGTGCTGCTGCTGTTGAGGCTAAAGCATTTGAAATATTATGAATTCCCGGAATACCGAGAGTAATTTCGCCGAGAAATTCGTCTTTCTTAAATACTTTCATCTTTGCATTGGGAACTGTTGCAATGGCTTGAGCTTTGTAAACCGCATCTTTATGTAAAGAATTCGCAGGATTTGAACTGTAAGTGATTATATTTTTATGGCTAATTCTTTTTAAAAGATCAAGATTTCCTGAATCATCAGTGTTAAGAATTATTTTTGAAGAATTATTCAAGTCAAATACATATCTCTCAAATGTTTCAAGAATTTGTTCAAAGCCTTTTTCGTAATGATCGGCATGATCAAACTCGAGATTTGTTATAATGCTTAAATCAGGAGTATAAAGTTCAATTGAACCGTCACTTTCATCGAGTTCAGAAA
>DNRP01000179.1:0-7204 GCA_003499955.1 Cyanobacteria bacterium UBA9971 | reverse complement strand
TTTTTTGCTTCGATTAATTCAGGATTATCAGGTTTGATGGCGGAACTTACCACAACAAGCGAGCAATTATTTATATTTTCGGAACTGTGACCAATTTTAACGATTCCACCGGTATTTTCTATGGATTTTATGTTAGCGTTGTTTTTTAAGTCAGAACCGGAAACTTTATAGCCTAATTCAATCAGAATTTTTGCAAGAGCGCTCATTCCGATTCCGCCTATGGCAATAAAGTGTATATAGCCATCATCTTTTGCGATAGGTTTTCTAAAAAGACTGTTTTTTGAAAACTTGATTTTGGTGTTTTCCATTTTTTCCCGCCAGATCGATTGTATTGCAACGCTCCCATTTCGCTTAACTTATATTTTATAATAGTCAATAATTAAAAACCATTATTAATTTTATAGTCATACGGTTTTTTAGTACAAAAAAAGAGCTTTCCCTTTATTTTTTTGGGATAGCTCTTTTTTTTTAGATTTATATAAACTTAATTTTTTATTTCTTTTTTTGTTGGAGCTTGAGGAGCTTTTTGTTTTTTTACAAGTTCTCTAATTTCTGTTTCAATTTTTTTAGGATCGTATTCTTTGTCTAAATATACGATTTTTGCATTGTTTCTTGAGCTTTCAATCAATTTTTGTATAGATTGCATTTTTGTTTGCTGTTCAAGATATTTTGCAATTTGAGGTTTTACTTCATCAAAAGGTACTAAACCTGCTTTTTTGCGGTCAACTACTTTTATAATGTGATAACCGAATTCTGTTTTAACCAAATTGCTTATTTCCCCCGGTTTTATGGAAAAAGCTACTTTTGAAAACTCTTTTACCATTTGTTTATTGTCAAAAAATCCTAAATCACCGCCTTTTTCAGCACTTGAAGGATCTTGAGATTCTTTTTTTGCCAATACTGCAAATTTATCAGGTTTAGCTTTTACTTCTGCAAGAATTTTTTCAGCTTTATTCTTAGCTGCATCCATTTCAGCTTTAACTTTTTTATTTAATTCAGCTGCTGATAATTTTTTGCCTTCAGCTTCAATTTTTGATCTAATATCTGATTCTGATGCGCTGATTAAAATATGGCTTGCTTTTACCTGTTCAGGTTGTTTAAAGTGTTTATCCTGATTTTTCACATAAAAGTCTTTTATAGCACCTTCATTAACTTTTTTTACGCCTGATAAATTATTAACAAGTTTTTCTTTTAACATATCAAATTTAATCATATCGCTAAAAGAGTCCTTGTTAAGGTTATTTAGCGCAAGAGATTGTTCAAATCTTGCTTTACCGCCTACTTTGTTCATTATTTCATCTAATTTAGATTTAATTTCTTCATCTGATATGGAAATTTTTCTTTTGTCGGCTTCCTGTGTCAATAATTCTTTTACGATAAGATCATTTACCGTTTTATTTTTGTAGATAAGATAAATAAATCTGTTTTCAGGCTTATTTACATCAATGTTGCCGGATGATAAAGCGCCTGTTTTAAAGGAAGCATCTACCATGCCTTTTGTTATTACAGAGTTGTTAATTTTTATAACCGCAGGACCTATCGCAGCTTTCTCTTTTTGACCGCAGCCGCTAAGAAACACCATAGAAGCAGCTATTAATGTAAGTGTAATCTTTTTCATAATTTATCCTCATTTAAATATATTTTTCGACTTTTTTAACCAATTAAAATTATACATTATTTAAATTAATTGTGGTCGTTTGTTACATAAATTTTTAATTTGTTTACTGTTTACATTTTAAAGTTAATTATATAGTGGAAAATTTCTTCCAGAATATCAAGCTTTTCTTCGTTTGAAAGCGCTAGGTTATTTATCAAAATAATAGAAACACCATTTTCGGAAGTTTTAGGGGCTTGCGTCCATTTTAATTTTCTTGAAAGTTCAGGTCTTAATTTGTTTTGAAGCAGTTTAAATTCCGCAAATGAAATATTGCTGAAAATCCTGATGCTTTCAAAAGCTTCTCGTACAAGATAAATACCGATATCAGTTGCCATAAGTCTTAATCTTATTACTTTTATCAGTCTTTTTACTTCTTCAGGAATTTTTCCGAATCGGTCAACCCATTCATCTTCCAGAAATAAAAGCTCTCTGGAGCTGTTTACGTCTGCAAGACGCTTGTATTCTATCATCTTCTGTTCTTTGTCACCTACCCATTCATCGGGAATAAAGGCAGTTATGTTGATATCAATAATAGTAGGCTCTTTTTTGTCGATTTTTTCNNATTTCCTACGCCTCTTATTTCCAAGTCCCTTAGCGCAATCTGGTATCCGCTTCCCAGTATTGTAAAGTCTTTTATCGCTTTTAACCTGTCTTTTGCTTCCGGCGATAAAACTTTTCCGTCTCTGTAAAAACAGTAAGCATAAGCCTGTGTTTCGCTTCTTCCGACTCTTCCTCGTATCTGGTAAAGTTGAGCCAGTCCGAATCTGTCCGCATCGTCAATTATTATGGTATTTGCGTTTGGAATATCCAGTCCCGATTCAATTATAGTCGTGCAAACAAGAATATCGTATTCGTGTGCGCCAAATTCATACATTATTTTTTCGAGTTCTTTTTCGTTCATTTGTCCATGCGCAACGGCAACTCTGGCTTTTGGTACAAGATTTCGGAGTTCTTCAGCAACTTTATATATTGACTGAACTCTGTTATGCAGAAAATAAACCTGTCCTTCTCTTTCAAGTTCGTGATTAATGGCGGTTCGCAAGAGGGATTCATTGAAATGTCCGACATAAGTTTTTATCGGAGCTCTATTTACAGGCGGAGTATTGATAATACTCATTTCTCTTAAGCCGGATAAAGCCATATTAAGCGTTCTGGGAATCGGTGTAGCGGACATGGTTAAGACATCAACATTAGCTTTGAATTCTTTTATTTTTTCCTTATGGGTAACACCAAATCTGTGTTCCTCGTCTACAACGAGAAGCCCGAGATTCTTAAACTGTATGTCTTTTTGCAAAAGCCGATGAGTTCCTATTACGAGATCACAATCGCCTGTAAGTAAATCTTTTATGGTGTTTTTTTGTTCTTTTGCACTTCTAAACCTTGACATAAGCTCTACTTTCATCGGATAAGGACTGAATCTTTCAAGAAAAGTCAAATAATGCTGCTGCGCAAGAATAGTCGTTGGAACTAAAACAGCAACCTGTTTGCCTGACAAAATCGCCTTAAAAGTTGCCCTTAAGGCCACTTCTGTTTTTCCAAACCCGACATCTCCGCAGATTAGCCTGTCCATAACTTTTTCTGATTCCATATCGTTTTTGGTTTCATTAATTGACTGGAGCTGGTCAGGAGTTTCGGTGTAGGGAAAAGCGTTTTCCATTTCCAACTGCCATGGACTGTCTGATTCAAATATAAACCCCTTGGTTTTGGCTCTTTGCGCGTAAATTTTTAATAATTGCTCAGCAATATCTGCAATTGCGCCTTTAACTTTATTTTTTACGTTAGTCCATGCCGCCCCGCCCATTCTTGTAAGGCTTGGGGCTGTGCCTGCTCCTCTATATCTGGAAAGCATGTTTATTTGCTCTGCCGGCATGTGCAATTTGTCGGCTTGAGCATATTCAATAGTCAGGTAATCTTTTTCCTGTCCGTCTATTTCTTGTTTGCAAAGCCCTATAAACTTGCCTATTCCGTGCTTTGCGTGAACAACAAAGTCGCCTTCCTTTAGGTCATTTACAGAAGTCAAGTAATCAATATTTTCTTTTTTAGAAAGTTTTTTCCCTAAAGTAGGTTTTTTGATTTTTTTGTTAAAAAGCTCTGTGTCTGTGATGACAGCAATATTTATTTCGGGAAGTACAAACCCTTCCGTAAATCCCGTCCTTAAGATTGCCACGTCGGGACTAAAGTCCCTCCTCGCAATGACAGGGTCAAAAGGGGTGTCGAGATGAGGGGGCGAAGCCCCCTCATCGATTATTTTCCCCCCTCCCTTAAGGGAGGGGGGTAGGGGGGTGGGTGATAAAAAAGTTTTGTCATTTTCAATATCCACAGCAGGACAATCAAACTCCTTAAGCACTTCCATAAGCCTTTGAGGGTATTCTGTAACTACAAATACACTGTAGCCCTTATTTCTAAGGTCTGTCATATAATAGGCGGCTTTGTCAATATCTGCCAGAAACTTCGGCACAGCAATGTTTTCCAGCTCCTCCACCATATCTGTTTCGTCATTTATAAAACTGTTTAGGTTTAAAGCCGCAAATTTATTGATATTTTTAATTATTTCATCGGGAGTTTTATGTAACAAATAAGGAAGTTCAAGCGCCAAGCCTTCATTTATATTCTTATCATACTCTTTTAAGTATTTTTCATCCTGAACATAAAGTTTCTGGTGTAATTCTGTTGATTCATGGCTTATAATTACAGTATCTTCGGGCAAATAATCAAATGTATCGCTAAAATTATCGTTGAGCAGAGGCGCTAAATACTCTATACCTTCTGTGTAAGTGTCTGCCTCAAAAGATGAAATAAAGTTTTCAATGGTAGTTTCAAGTGTATATTTTGCGTTTTCGGAAAGTTTTGCCAGCTGTTTTTCTTTAAGCTTATTGATTTTGCTGACAAATAACTGTTTTTCTTCCTCTGAAATCAATAGATTGTACCGCGGTTCAATAGTAATTTCTTCGATTTTCCTGATAGATCGCTGGTTGTCTATGTTAAAAACCTTTAAGTTTTCAACTTCTTCGCAGAAAAACTCGATTCTTACGGGGTCATTTGAAATCGGATAAATGTCCATAATATCTCCGCGCAGGCTGAATTCTCCGGGATCAACGACTGTTATGACTCTTTTATAGCCAATATTTATTAAATGCTTGGAAATTTCCTGCGGATCGGCTGCGCCTTTAAGTTTCAAATAAATCGAATTCTTTTTCGCTTTTTCTCTTTTTAGGTATGTATTTAAAAGGTTTTTTGCGGGCGTAATAAGAACCTGAGCTTCTCCCGAGCGGAAAAATTCTAACGCTTTAAGCTGTTCCTCTGTAATTGCAGGGTCGCTCCATACCTGCTCATACGGAGAAGACTCCTGCGAGGGCAGAAAATAAGTCTTTTTATCAACAAAAAGTTTTAAATCGTTATTGTATTTTAACGCTGTAGAAATATCAGGAGTAACAATCAGTACGGGGTGCTGTAGTTTGCTAACAATATGGGAAATAAGAAAACTTCTTGCCGAACCCGTAAGCCCTGTAAGAAAAGTTGTTTTTTTGTAATCCAGATTCCTAAGAATTTTCTTGATTTTTGCAGATTGCGAAGCCAAATCGCTAAATATATTTAGAATTTCCTGACTATACATTTTTCTTTACTCGTATAAAAAAAGAATGAAAACCAAATAAATAGTAGCATAGATAAGTAAAACGTTTTTTCGTTTTAAAAAAGAATTAAGTCGTAATTTTTATATTGGTAAAAAGAATTAATTCTTTTGTATATAAAGAGAAAGTATTTTGAAAGAAAAAATATAAATAGTTACCGGAATTTATTTTTGTTATTGATTTAAAGGCTAATTAAGTTTTATTTAAATTTGTTAAATTTTGTAACATTATTTTGGTTTTTTAATGAGTTGTTTTTTGTTTTTCTTATAAAAATTATGATTTTTTTATTTTAAAACTTAAATTTTAGCAAATTCGAGTTTTGGTTTTGATAAATTTTGATACACAATGCCTCAAAAATACACATTTTGATTGAATTTTTCAATTATTAAGCAAACTTAATAAAGGTGGTATAACCCCCTTAACAGAAAAAATTTAATGTTATATATTGTACTCAACAAATAGGAATCTGAAATTTAAAAGGGTATATGTCTAACTTTAGGCAAAATTTAGCTTGTTTAGGCTTAATTCTGGTGTTTAAAAAGGGTATAATCACTACTCTTAAAATAACAAAGCCTGTTGTTATGAAAAGTGGCTACAGGTTTTGTGTTTTTTTAAAACAAAATTGCGATGTTGCGTGTATATATTAAAATTTAGGAGTGATCATGAGGAAAAGCATTTTATTTACGGCATTGTTGGTCGGATTGTCCTGCAATTTGCCTGTTGAAGCAAAAAGCGTGGCTTTGAACGATCTTAAAGATTTTTCTATTGATAGAGTCAAACCGACTGACAAAGGAAAAGCCTTTGATTCAAACCATTGGGCGTACAGGACTTTAAAGAACGTAACAGACAAATATGGCGTTCTTATCGGCAAACCGGGAGAAAATTTTGACGGTTCAAAACCTATTTCCAGAAATGAAGCGGCTATTATTCTTGTAAACCTTATGGGAAAAGTGGAAGATCAGAATTTAAAGCTTAGCGAAGGTGACAGGGCAAAAATTGAAATTCTTCAACAGGAATTAGGCGGAGAAATAACAAGACTTTCAGGAAGAGTTGCCGCTGTTGAAAATTCTGTTACAGAATTAAAAGGAACTGTTTCCAATATTGAAGAATCCAGTAAAAAATCCTGGAAAAACGCTTATGGTGAAGACTTTAAAATTACAGGCGGGCTTCAGGCAGGTTATACCGCAATGCCTGTAAAAGGCGCTGACGGATATTCTCCAAACTTTGGTCTGCCATACAGCGAACTGGCTATTTCAGGTAAATTAAATAAACATTTGAATTATGTCGCGCAGCTTGTTCCTACACGTAATTTTTCAGATACAACATTTAACGGTCTTTTAAGAGAAGCTTATGTTTCAACAGATATAATCCCTAACCACAAAGCTTATGCCGGACAAATTACCAGACCGGTCGGAAGAGAAGCCATTCTTTCTCCTCTAAATATTGATTTTGTTGATTATTCACAATCATCAAGAAAATTAATAAGCAATAATGCCGCTAACTATGATCCTCACAATCAGGATACAGGTTTAATGGTCTCAGGTGATTGGGCTCCTGTTGGTTATTCGGTAGGAACATTCAACGGAAGCGGTAACAATTCTTTTGATACTAACCGTAGAACCAGTATTGCAGGTCAAGTAAACATTAAGCCTTTTTATAAAAACCCTAAATTAGGCGCTTTTGAGTTAGGAAGCAGTTTACTTGCGCAGAATACAAACTACAGAGAAAATCTCGTCGGTTATCATACTTCCTATACTTACAAAAAGTTTAATGTAAAGGGTGAATATCTTGATAAAACCGGTTTCGTTAATTCCGGACAAAAAGCCAGAGGTTATTTTGTTGACACAAAATATAATTTAACGGACAAAATTACACTTCTAGCAAGATATGACAACTTTGATCCTGATATAAAAGCCCT
>DNRP01000159.1:3110-10656 GCA_003499955.1 Cyanobacteria bacterium UBA9971 | reverse complement strand
CATCGGGAAGAAAAGTCTGTTTTGCCTCGGGGTTTTCGTGGGAATAAATATAATCGTTCCCGAAGCCGTATTTTGAAGCATCTTTGTAATGAGAATCCTTTAAATGCAGTGGAGGCGAAAAATCTTTGCCGTTTTGAATATCATTAAGGGCTGCATCTATTGCCATAATGGTTTCGTTGGACTTTTTAGCCCGCGCGATATAAATTACCGCCTGCGCAAGCGGAATTCTGCCTTCGGGAAAACCTAATGTTTCAACGGCTTTGTGAGCGTTAAGCGCAATATTTAAAGCCTGCGGATCGGCATTTCCTATATCTTCGCTTGCGGTAACTATAAGTCTTCTTGCGATAAATCTAGGGTCTTCGCCGGCTACAATCATTTTTGCCAACCAATAAATCGCTGCGTCAGGATCAGAACCCCTTAAACTTTTCTGAAAAGCGGAAGCAAGGTCGTAATGTTCCTGTACACCGTATTTTGTTGCTTTTGTTTGAGAAAGTTGCTCTATTAATTCCAGTGTGAGATTTCTTGTTCCGTCTTCTTTCGGGCTTGCAAAATAAGAAGCTTCGACCAGATTTAATGCCCATCTTGCATCACCGGAAGCTTGACGCAGGATAAATTCTCCTATTTGCGGGTCAATATTTATTTTTCCGTAATTGGTAATTAAATATTTGTAGCCTTTTCTGATGATTTCGAGCATATTTTCATCGGAAAGAGGCTTGAAAGTTATTACCCGCATTCTCGATAAAAGCGCGGGAATTACTTGGAATGACGGATTTTCTGTAGTTGCTCCGACTACAAAAATTATACCTTTCTCAACGGAAGGAAGAATCGCATCTTGCTGAGTTTTGCTGTATCTATGAATTTCATCTACAAAAACCAGAGTTTTTCTTGTGGTTGTTCGAAGTTCCTGTTCTGCATTGGTTACAACTTCTCTTAGTTCTTTAATTCCTGAATTTACCGCACTTAATTCTTCAAATCTGCAATCAAGTTCTTTTGATAAAAGCCGCGCAAAAGTTGTTTTTCCGCAACCGGGTGGTCCCCATAGAATCATTGAGAACAACCTGCCTGATTTTAAGAGATTGTAAACAGGGGAATCTTTTTCTACAACCTGATTTTGTCCTAAAAATTCATCGAGAGTCTTAGGGCGAAGAGTTTCTGCCAGAGGTATTTGTCTGTTTGCGTAGAATAAACTCATATTTTCATGGCTTCAGCAAGTGAAATTTCCTTAACTTCTTTGCAGTCTTCATAAAAATGTCTACCGACTTCTGCGAACATAGGCGCGTTTGAGCTTACATAATATTCTCTTTTCCCTTCAGAATCATCATTAATTAGGTTAAGAAGGATTAAATCTTCGGCAACTTTAAGAGCAAGATGTTCGGCAGGGTCTATAAGCATTTCATTATCATTGGTTAAAGTGTTTATAATTTCTCTTAAATAAGGATAATGGGTGCATCCAAGAATTATTTTATCAACTTTTTTCTCCAGAAGCGGCATTATGTATTTAATAACAAGTTTTTTGGCTTCGTAAGTTTCAATTTTGTTACTTTCCACGATTTCAACCAGCCCCGGGCATGCTGTTTCAAAAACTTCAATTTCAGGATTTAATTTATTTATGGTTTTGCTGTAAGCTTGTGATTTTGCGGTTGCTGTTGTGGAAATTACTCCTATTTTTGCGGCATTAGAATATGCTACATATTCTGCTGTCGGCTGAATCAAGCCAAAAATAGGAAAATTATAATCATCTTTTATCTCATCAAGAACTACCGCGGAACTTGTATTACACGCCATAATTACGGCTTTGGCATCTTTTGATTTGTACCAGTCAAGAATTTCCCTGACTATATCAAAAAGATGTTCCCGTGTTTTTTCACCGTAGGGAACTCTTGCGGTATCCCCGAAATATAAATAATTTTCGTTTGGTAATTCTTCTGCAAGTCTTTTCAAAACAGTAAGTCCGCCGACTCCCGAATCAAAAACACCTATGGGTTTATTACTCATTAATAATTATGCTCCTTTTTGTGCCTGTCATTGCGAGGAGCACCAGCATGGTGCGACGTGGCAATCTATTCATTATTATAGTACAAAATTAATTAATAAAATCAGTCTTTATATTACTTCTTTAAAGAATTATCCGGATTTTTTTGATTTTAAAAAGCAATTTTTTTACTTTTATTGTTTTTATATAAATATAAGGGATAAATATGTTTTTTAAAAGGAAGGGATTTGTAAAATGCTTAAACCGCTTGATAATACACAGTCTTTATGTTTATCATCAAATCAAAAAGAAGTTGCTCCAAATAAAATTGGTGATGTTCGTTTATTTTCTTCAGGTGCTGAAAAAGTTAATAGTACTCAAGATTTAGATAAATTAACACAAGAATTTTCAGTTAAAGTCGAAAAAGCAGAAAAAGATGCTAATGTAAAAATGGAAAAAGCTATTAAAACGATTAAAGAAAAAATGACTGAAAATGCGATAGAACAAATTATTGCTAAGAAACTAAATTCTAAAGTTGATGATTTGTCTGCAATATCATTTAATCCAATAAATATTGCGGATTCACAAACCGAAGGCTTATTTTCAATACATAATAATATTACACAGGATGGAGTATCTGTAGAAATATCTTTATTTAAGAGTGTATCAGCAGACTCAAATTCTATACCTGATGAGTTAAAAAAACAATTTTTTAAATGCATTGAATTAAATCAAAATATAATAATTAAAATACCCCAAAATTTATTAGCTAAAAAAGCAAAGGACTATTTAAAAAATAATAATCATATGAGTGAAATTCAAAAAATGAAGCCAGGTGAAAGCATTGTATTGGAAGAAACTCATGATTCACAACATATACCTGTGGTTACGGCTTCTAAAGACAAAAATGGCAATGTTATCTTAGATATAGATAAAAATGGTATGAAAGTCAGGATTTCCATCAGTCAAGAAGAATTGAACAAATCAGTAAGTGAAAAATCAAACACTTCAACCTCAGAATTGCCTAAAGAATCAAATAAAAATCCTTTTGACATTAAATAATAATTATTTTTTTGAGCGTAAATAATTTAGGATTCCTTCGGCAATTGCTTTTGCGGTGGCATTTTTTCGCTCTTCCGTAAGTATTGAATATCTCTCGGAATCATTTGAAAGATAGCCGACTTCTGCCAGTATTGCGGGAACTGCCGTGTTTCTGATGACGTAAAACCTTGCTGTTCGGATTCCTCTGTCTGTTGAATTAATATAATTTACCAGCTTTGCATGTACACTTTGCGCTAACGCTTTGCTTTGCGGTGTAAAATAATAAGTTTCCAGCCCTCTTACGCCTGAATTTTCAGAAGAATTAACATGTATACTTACGAAAGCGTCAGGATCCTCGGTGTTTGTAATAGCTGCCCGTTGTTTTAGGGAAACAGTTTCATCTTCTTCTCTTGTCATTATTACATTAATACCGGACTGTTTCAGGTAAGTTTTAACTCTTTGGGTTATATCAATAGTAATATTTTTTTCATAATTACCTGCGCGTATCGCGCCCGGTTCCTGTCCTCCATGCCCTGCATCAAGAACAACTCCCTGTTTGTAATTTGACCTCCATGTAGAAACAGGCATTACATCTTTAAGTGTAATTTCAAGCACTCTTGCATCAAGACTTAATTTTGATTCGATTTTTGTTGTTTTGTTTAAAGGAAACAGCCATCTTGAACCGTTAGGGTATCTTTCAATATTCTCAAAATTTATTCCATGAAACTGTCCTGTTCGTTGAAGGTTATAAATGATTTCTTTTTTAGGCTGTTTAAGATTATAAAAGTCAAGACATAGTCCATCAGGGGAATTATTATGTTTTAAATTGTGAATAATAGGTTTTGCGGAAATAATTACAATTTTTGTTATTTTTTTATCCTGATTAATTATTTTTATATCCCTAATTTCTCCGATTGACTCGCTGTCAGGAAATTCCAGAAAGCTGACTTCATTTTCCGGCGCAATTAAAAGAGATTGCATATCAGGAGAAATTATTGTTTTGTAGATTTCAGGTCTTTGGGTTTCTACAACAATCCTGACCGTTTTATTGTCAAACTGTCCTATTCTTAAGAAATCACCGTTTCTAAGGACTATAGGCTGTATGGATTCAGGTGATTTTAAAGCACTTTCCGGGATATCAAAAGCCAATCTTCTCGGATTTTCAAGAATCATAGGTTCTGTTATGGATAAAATACCCGTGCCTGAAATAATTACACGATTACCAAAGTGTTTAATATTTTTTAAAACGATGTTATGGTCTATTTTATCCTGCAAACTCTTAAGAAGGGCTTCTTTTTCCTGATCGGCAGGAGTTTTTGCAGCATTGTTTATGTCTAAATTTACAAGTATTTCTGTTTGAGCAGTGATATTTTCATCAGAAGCTTCGGGAACTTCCCTGTCTTTATATAAAGGAGTTTCAGCGATATTTGTCGGTTTTAATTCATTTAAATCAAGTAAAATAGTATTTTGATTTTTTCTTATTTTGATTTTTTTAAGAATATCTTCGGTGTTCGCTGTTATAACAAGTCTTACTACATCAGGATCAGAAGAAAATTGAGCTATTTTTAAATTTTTAATGTCTTCATTATTAATATTTATAACTTTCTTTGAACCTAAGAGCATGGCATTGTTTATATCTACAACAAGCCTGTCAGGATTTGAAAGCTTAATTGTTTTAAATTCAACATTTTGATTTCCTGTTCCGGTAACGAGTATTAGTTTTCCGGCCATATCAGGAATGATTTGTTTAATTACAAACTGGCTTTTTGCGCTTACACTCGTACAAAAACAAAGGTTCAGGAGCAAAAAGACAGAAAATACGCCCAATAAAAATTTTGCAGCTTTTCTCTTCATACAACCCCTTTTGTTTTACTTTAAACTCTATTATCTAACATTTTTCAATTTTCGTCATGTGTTTTTGATATGAAAGGAAGAATATAATTAAAAAATAAAGGGCGAGCGAGTCGCCTGCGGCGACGGAAAGCTAGCCCAAAACAATACTTTATCCCCCTCCCTTATAGGAAGGGGGTAGGGGGTGGGTGATAAATAAACACAGAATTCTTTATACAAATGTGTCAAAATTTTATCAAAAATTCACATATTTTTTGCTAATTTACAATGACTTGTTTATAATGTTTTTGACAATAAAGGAGTATGTTATGTCAGAAAATAATAATAAAATCAGCAGGTGGTACGATACCGACCAGCAGATTAAACAGACATTTCAACTTGTTGAAAATATGTCAAATAAGGAAAGAGAAGAATTTGCCGCTAATTTAACTAAAGAAGTAAGTAATTTCAGAAAACAGCAAAATTCTGACAATTTTAATGTAAGTCTTGGAAGGGATAAAATTCTTGCGTATTATAAGGCTTATAATAAAAGAAGGTGGTATGACCAAATTCCAAATCTTATGAGAGCAATTAATCTACTGAGCATACTCTCTATTGAAGAAAGAGAACAAATATTGAGCAAATTTTTATTATCTATAAATAGTAAAGAAACAAATAAACTGAACACAGGTAATTATTTATTTAGATAGGAGCTTATAAAATGACAACAAAAAAATTCTTATTCACATCAGAATCAGTAACAGAAGGGCATCCTGATAAAGTATGCGATCAAATTTCTGACGCTATTCTTGATGCTTTTCTTTCAAAAGATCCAAAAGCAAGAGTAGCAGCAGAAACTTCAGTAACTACAGGCATGGTGCTTGTAGCAGGAGAAATTACCTCCAGTTGTTATGTCGACATCCCTAAAGTTGTCAGACAAACAATAGAACATATCGGATATATCGGTAAATCCGGCGGCGGTTTTGACGCAAACACCTGTGCTGTTTTAACCAGCATAGATGAACAGTCTTCTGATATAGCAGGCGGTGTTAATACAGCTCTCGAAACTCGCAGCGAATGCGCTTGTGATTTAGGCGAAACAGAAGAACTCGGCGCGGGAGATCAAGGCATAATGTTTGGTTTTGCATGTGACGAAACCCCTGAATTAATGCCGCTTCCAATCAGTCTTGCTCACAGACTTGCCCTAAGACTTTCTTATGTAAGAAAAGACGGCACGCTTTCATATTTAAGACCTGACGGAAAAACACAGGTAACCATTGAATATATTGATGGAGTTCCTTCAAGAATTGACACTATTGTTATTTCTACACAGCATGATCCTGTAATCGGAACAGAAACAGACAATAACAGAGTTCAAAAAATCATTTCAGAAGACCTCAAAAAGCATGTAATTGCTCCCGTATTCAAAAATGATGCAATCAAGCCTGATGAAACCACAAAATATCTTATTAATCCTTCAGGAAAATTTGTAATTGGCGGACCTCAAGGCGATGCAGGTTTAACAGGACGTAAAATCATTGTTGATACTTACGGCGGATATTCAAGACACGGCGGCGGAGCTTTCAGCGGAAAAGATCCTACGAAAGTAGACAGAAGCGCAGCTTATGCATGCAGATATGTTGCAAAAAATATTGTGGCAGCCGGCTTAGCTAAAAAATGCGAAGTTCAACTCGGTTATGCTATAGGTGTTGCTTATCCTGTATCAGTTTTTGTTGATACATTCGGCACAGGCGCAGTTAGTGATGATGAAATCTCAACAATCATAAGTAAAAACTTTGACTTAAGACCTGCGTCAATCATTAAACAGTTTGATTTAAGAAATCTTCCTGCTAGAAATGGCGGCGATTTCTACAGATTAACAGCTTCTTACGGTCATTTCGGAAGAACTGACGTAGAATTTCCATGGGAAAATCTTGATAAAGTCGCAGATTTAAAAAAAGCAGCTAATTTAAGTTGCGGCTGCGGCTGTTAATTTTAAAATAAACAATAAAAAAGACTGTTTCTTTAAAGAAACAGTCTTTTTTTTTAATAAAACGTATTTTTATTGCATTGCTTCAGGAGGTATACCCGCTTGTTGGCATGCTTGTTGTGCTTCCTGTTGAATCGCTTTCATTCCGCTATAGTCACCGGTTTTTTGAGCTTGTTGGCCGGCTTCAGTTAATTTATTTTGATAATATTCAACAATTCTTTGTTGTTGTTTATTTAGCTGTGGCGCATTTGCTTGAGGTTGCGCATCATTTGGAACAACTGCAGATCTTGCAGGTCCTAAATCATTGACTTTAGAACCCGAAAAAATAGGTGGTTGTTGAGGTACACCTATTTCTTGATTTCTTTGAGCCATAACTTCTTGTGCACGAGCTTTCATCAAACGTGCTTGTGCCGGTGTCCAGTTAGGATTTGCTCCAGTTACTGCGCCTTCAGCCATAATTCTTTTTCTCCCTTTTCATTTCCTCTACCATAAAAAATATTATAATAATATTCTCTTGTAATAATATAAAAACAAAAATCCATGAGAAATTGCTATTATTTTAATAAGTTTTAAGCTTAGAAGCTATCTGGTTAAAGTTTCTTTCTTTCTGGGACTGTCATTGCGAGGGCTTTAGCCCGAAGCAATCCAACAAAATAAGATTGAATTTAGATTGCTTCGTCCCCCTTCTTTTTTGACCAAATGACAAAAAAGTG
>DNRP01000159.1:0-3025 GCA_003499955.1 Cyanobacteria bacterium UBA9971 | reverse complement strand
GGACTTTTGCTGCAACTTCTTTAGGTTTTACAGCATTTTTAAAAGTTACCGGTCCTCCAAGTGCTATATAATATCCGATTTTTACGCAATCCAGTGCAAATTCAGCACTTCCTGAAAAACAGTGCATAACTCCTTTTACTTCAGGAAATTCTTTTAAAATTGACAAAACATCTGCATGAGCTTCCCTGTCATGCACAATTACAGGAATACTTAATTCCTCCGCAAGCTCAAGATGCCTCCTGAACACATGTTGCTGGGTTTCTTTAAAAGTTTTATCCCAGTAATAATCAAGCCCTGTTTCGCCAATCGCGACAATTTTATCATGTTGAGCGTATTCTTTAAGTATTCCATAATATTCTTCCTGCCAACCCTTTGCTTCGGAAGGATGAACAGCCACTGCGCCGAATAAATTGTCGTATTTTTCGATTAAATCTATGATTTTGGGTGTATCTTCAAGAGTTACACCGGGGATAATTATTTTTTCAACGCCGACAGCTTTTGCGTTTTCCAGAACTTGTTCGATATTTTCCCACAACTTCTCAAAATCTAAATGGGCATGTGTGTCTATAAGCTTATAATTCATAAAAATGTTAACCTTTAAAACAGATAAATCGGTGATAAACATTATGGGGTAAGGGGGTGGCAAAGCCACGAACCTAATGCCCCTTCTTCTTTCTTCCCATCCTTGAGGAGGTGGTAGGGGGTGGTGATAAAAATTCCTTTAACTTTTATCCACCAAAAAATTAATTATTCCTGTATTTTTCTTGTTATAATCATTTTTGCCTTTTTATCGTAGCATTTGTCTTGATACCAGCGACAATAGAATTTTCCGTCAGCTTTAAAAGAATATTGATCGTCTTCAGAAACATAATAAGTTACACCTTTTAATTTGCCTGAAGCGTCATATTGATAAGCTTTATACGGGTATTCATCATAAGGCTTTTCCAGTATGTCAAAATACCTTAAAGTGCCCATTGCATCATAATAATAAATGTTTTTTTTCTTATTTTCATATTTGATAGCATAACAATATAAAATCTTTTCAAAAATATAAAAACCCGTAAGTTTTCTGTCCTGCAAGGAAAGTATATTGTTTTTGAGAAAATAAGTGTTTAAATTTCTATCTTTATCTTTTTTGTAATCCGCGAAAGTTGTTTTATCAATGGTTTTTTGAACATTTTCAAAGAGAATATTGTAGTAATAACTTATGGTTTTGTCACGTTCTTCCTGATTTTTAAAAGTCCAGTCGAAGGATACTCCTCCTGTGATGACTTCACAAGCAGCAGGAAGCCGCATTACATTAAACAAAAAAAGACAGAATAAGCTGATAATAAGTATTTTTGTATATTTCATAATTTATTTTTTCTTATTATCTTTGTCGGCAAGCTCGGAATCAAGGCGGAGAAATACAGGCTTAACGGTTTCTGCCGAGGCGATTTTTCCTGCTTGTAAGCCACCCCATTTTAAGTCGTCATATCTAAAGTCTTCAACTTTACCGGATTGCCCGAGCTGCTGCCACATATCCTGCGCAATATTAGGTGTAAACGGATAAATCATAACGCTTACATGCCTTAAAGTTTCCAGAACATTATATAAAACCTGACCGCACTCAGTGTTTTTTTCTTCTTTTACAAGTGTCCATGGGGTTTTATCGTTAATATATTTGTTTGCATTATCCACAAGAGAAATTATGGCTTCCGCTACGTCTGAAATTGCGTAATTATTAAATTTTTCAAGAACAGTTTGTTTTGTTTTTTCTGTTAATTCCGCAAGCTGATTGTTTTCTGCTGTGGTAATAGCCTCAGGAATTATATTTCCGTCGAAATATTTAATCAGCATACTAAGAGTTCTATTAAGAAGATTCCCCAGATTATTAGCTAAATCTGCGTTTACTTTGTTCTTAAAATCCTCGTCGCTGTAATTCCCGTCCCTTCCAAAAGGTGTTGTTACCATCATAAAGTACCTGAAAGCATCAGGTTTTTCCAGATTATACGCATCAAGAACAGCTTTTGGCGAAATAACATTTCCTAATGTCTTGCTCATTTTAGTTTGGTCGACTGTAATCCAGCCATGCGCAAAAATAGTTTNNTATCCGATACCTGTTAAATAATTTGAAAGCGCGTCAATCCACACATAAATAACCTGAGTATCGTCATCAGGAACAGGAATTCCCCATGAAACAGACTCTTTTGAGCGGGAAACACTTATATCCTCAACATCTTTGAGCTGGTTAAGAAGCTCATTAACTCTATAATCAGGCATAACATGATTATTTATATAGTTTTCAATTTTTTCTTTATAGTTAGAAAGCTTGAAGAAATAGTTTTCTTCTTGAACTTCTTGAGGTTTTGTTTTGTGATCGGGACATAACCCCTCTTCTGTCAAATCACGCTCATTTAAAAAACACTCACATCCCGCACAGTAAAGCCCTGTGTAAGCCGCTTTGTAAATAGCGCCTTTTTGCACAAGGGTTTTAAAAATATGCTGAACGACTTTTTTATGCTCTTCATCTGTTGTGCGGATAAACCTGTCATAATCTACGCCAAGCAATTTCCAGCAGTCTATAAACTTTTGGGCGGTTTCATCGCAAAATTCTTGAGGGGTAAGACCTTTTTCTTTTGCGGTTTTTTCTATTTTTATCCCGTGTTCATCAGTTCCCGTGAGAAAGAATACAGGGATTGCTTTTTGTTTAAAATACCGCGCCAGAACGTCTGTCGCTATTTTTTCGTAAGCGTGTCCGATATGCGGAGCCGCATTTACATAATCTATCGCTGTTGTTATATAAAATTTTTCCACAGTTTTTATCCCCTTTGATTTTGTCATTGCGAGGAGGAGTGAAACGACGACGTGGCAATCTATCCAAGCAATGACGAATTATTAAATTTCTTAAAATTCTGTATAGAACTTTTTTTGATATTATAATATTTATAGATTAATTTATCATAAAAATATTGGGAAAGAGAAGGAAATAATGCAGGAAACAATTTCACGCAAAGATAACAGGGGGCTTGAAGAATTAAGACCC
>DNRP01000088.1 GCA_003499955.1 Cyanobacteria bacterium UBA9971 | reverse complement strand
TAATAAAACTTTGGTTTATTCATCGGGTCGAACTTTAAAACAAGTTTTGCCTTTAATTGAAGACAGAACAATTGTTATGCCTGATTTTTATGTCGGTAATAACGGTATAGATATGTATAAAAATGTAGGCGGAAAGCTTGAAGAAACAAAATCATGGTCTGACAAACTGGCAGAAAAATTTCATAAAGATAAAGTTAGAAATTTTATGGCAGATATTGCAAAATCTAATATGTTTGATAACCAAGAATATCAAAAAATAGCCAAAACAACTACTATTCCAGAGGGGCAACAAGAATTTAGAGGCTCGAAAATTACAGAATACGAAGTTAATGGAAGTCCTTTAAATATTTATTTTATGATGGCTCCGGGGCTTTTTGAAAAAACCAAGCCTGTAATTGAAGAAAAATTAAAAGAAAACAATATAGAAGCAGAAGTAAAATTTCAAAATTATAATAAAAAAAGCTTGGAAATAGAAACTCTTAACAAATATTTTTCTCCGCAAATAGCTCAGGACATGAGTAATCATGCACTTCCTCGATTAAATAAAGATGGTAGCATTGATATAGCAATAATAACAGCAAAAACAGACAAAGGTACAGCTACCGAGTATATAAGAAAAGAGCTTGGTATTGATAAAAAAGAAGTTTTTGCAGCAGGAGATGCTGAAAATGATTTATCTCACACTAATAAAGGATATTTGTTTGGTTTAATGGCAAATGCTACAGAAGGTTTAAAAAAATCATTAGGAAAACTTATTCATTCTCCTAATATTTTTCATCCATCCAAACCTGGTGTTGACGGAATTTACGAAATCATAGAACCATAAAAATTTTTATCATGTTGCATTTGTAACAGGCGGATTTTTGACTTCATTTTCTTGAATTTTTTCTTCAAGTTCCGCTTCTTCAAGAAGATTGTCAGGCTCTAAAGCAGGAAGTCCTTTTTCTTGAAGGATATTTTCTGTTTCAAACCTGTTTCTAGTGTGATCTATAAAAAGATTTCCTTCAAGATGGTCATATTCGTGTTGAATGGCTCTTGCTAAAAGAATACCACCTGTTGCTTCAAGGGTAAAAGGTCTTCCTTTTATATCTTTTGCTTTGATAATAACATTTTCGCAGCGTCTGACATTTATATAAACGTCAGGAAAGCTCAAACACCCTTCGTAGCTGTTTATAGCCCCATGTTTTTTAATAATTTTAGGATTTATAAAGACTTTTGGTCTTGGTTGTTCTTTTTCTCCCGAATCGTCAAGCACAAAAATTCTATAATTATATCCAACCTGAGGCGCAGCAAGTCCTACACCATTATTAGCGTACATTGTGTCAAACATATCATCGATAAGCTTTTGAATTTTTGCTGATATTTTATGCACTTCTTTTGAAGGAGTTCTTAAAATATTGTTTCCGTAAGTGATAACCTTTAGTACAGTCATTTTTGTATTGAAACCTTATCCCAAATAATTACATTTTAATTTACATTCCTAACAATAAAATGATATCATAAAGTTCTAAGATGGTCGGTATGTTTAAAAATTTTATTAAAAAAGAATTGATTTATTAATGAGTAGGGAAATTAGTTTCATAAATACTGAAAAAATTACTGAAATTGTTTCAAAATTATGTAAACATGCCAATTTATACGTATCACAGGATGTTTATACCCAACTTTATAATGCGTATTTGAAAGAGAGTTATATTGAATCTAAAAATGTTTTGTGGCAAATTCTTGAAAATATGAAAATCGCTTCGGAAATCAAGAGACCAATCTGTCAGGATACAGGATTTGTAGTTGTTTTTGCGGAAATTGGGCAAGATGTGCATTTAGAAGGCGGCGATTTTGAGGACGCGATAAATCTCGGGATTGAAAAAGCTTATACAAAAAACAAATTCAGATATTCTATAGTTCAAGACCCTGTTTTTGAAAGAACAAATACAAACACTAACGCTCCTGCCGTAATTCATACAAAAATAATTCCCGGTAACACAGTTAAAATTTGGCTGGCAATCAAAGGATGCGGCAGTGAAAATGTGGGTGTCATGCAAATGCTTAAGCCGTTTGCGGGGGCTGAAGAAATTATAAATTTTGCCGTGGAGTCTGTTAAAAATTCCGCGAGAAATACCTGTCCCCCTGTAAGACTGGGGATTGGAATAGGCGGAACTATGGATTATGCAACTTTTTTGTCTAAAAAAGCCCTTTTGCAGCCTGTAAAATCGCAGGAAGAGCTTGAATTGTCCGATGATAAAGTTTCTAAGATGGAACTTGAAATTTTGAAAAGGTCAAATGAACTTAAGATAGGGGCAAGCGGTTTTGGTGGTGACACTACTGTATTTGGGGTGAATATTTTGAGCTATCCTACCCATATTGCAGCCCTGCCAGTTGCTGTGAATTTTAGCTGTCATGCTTCGCGTTATGCTTTTGCAGAGGTTTTTGAAGATGAAGTTAAGTATAAATTCCAGCCTGATTATGAATTTAAGCCAACTTCCAATCTTGAAGAAAATCTTAAAAAAATAAAGGTGGATGATCTCGAGGAAATAAGAGCTTTAAAAGCGGGGGATAGGGTTTCTATAAGCGGATATATTTATACTGCAAGGGATGCGGCTCATCAAAAAATGGTTGAAGCC
>DNRP01000188.1 GCA_003499955.1 Cyanobacteria bacterium UBA9971 | reverse complement strand
TATAGTTATATATAATGGAGTATGATATTTATTAAATATTATATAAATTCGTTGCACAGGAAATCACAAATCAATAACATGGCTAAGTGACATGTATATAAATCTTTTATATAGTTAATTCAGTTAATTAATTTAGTTAAATAGTATATTAAATTGTCAAATATAGCAAAAATTAAATATTGAAGTATGATTTGAAAATCTTTTTTAGAGACGGGTCTAAGACCAAATCAATGAGGCTAAATTTATTCTAAGTTACCAATCTAGAGGAAAATTAACAGATGCTCGAAAAAAATTTTTTCGTGAGTTATTACATGAGTCTTTCGCCGGTTTATGTTCAAGAAAATGATACTCTTTACAGAGCCATTGAGGCAATGAAAATTTTCAAAGTAGACACCATCTCTGTTATTAAAGAAGATTTTTCTCTTATAGGATGTCTTACAAAGAAAAAAATCAAAAATATTCTTAAACTTCACTTTAGCAAAAACATTAATCTCCTTGAAAACATCAAAGTGAAAGATATTATAGGTAAAGATAAGATTCCTGTGATTATTTATCCAAATACTGATATAGAAGATGCCTTTTCAATTATGAAATGCCTTAACAATACTTGTATTCCGGTGGTTAATGAACCATGGGAAAAAAAGTTGGTTGGTGTGCTCTGGTTGGATGATGTCCTATCCGTTATAAAAGAATTGCCCGCATAGACTAAACGGTTAGTGTATTGAGTGTTTAATTTTGAAACGGTTATACTAAACACGTCGAAAATGAGTTCAGCCTTCCAAAGAGGCAAAGCCCCTTTTCAGGCTTTTACTCCTGCTTCGCACGAAAAATGAGTTTATTCACAAGATTTTTGCGAAAAATTTAAATTCTTAATACATTATTGGGATGAATCTATGAACAAAGTTAAAGCTGCGGAAGACTTTCTTAAAAGTCTTGAAAATCCACAAATTACAATGGACATAATGGTAGACAGAATTGATGTTCAAATGCTCTACGTAATTAATAACTATTCGGATTTGATTTCTAAAGTACGGAAAAAAACCAACAGTCTTGAGGAAAAAGATATTGTTACCTGTTCTATGATAATAGGTTACCTGTTAAAAAGCCATTTAGACCGCTATGAATTGGAACAAAGTTTAAAAATAAATGTTTTAGACTAGTAAGATTTATTTTCCAATACAAAAGTTGTCAAAAATATTATTTATAATTTCTTCGGAAACCACCTCTCCGGTGATTTCTCCCAGAGCAATGAGAGCAGATTTTAAATCAATTGAAATTAAATCCTGAATTTCCTTATTTTGGCAGGCGATTAAAGCCTGTTCAAGAGAATTGCGGCTTTTGGCAAGGCATTCCTGCTGTCGCACATTTGTGCAGAATTCGCTTGAGGCATCTTCAGTGATTAAAAGTTTTTTAATTTCTGTTTTTATCGCATCAAGCCCTGTTTTTTCCTTCGCGGAAATCAGCAGGACACCCGAATTGTCATTGCGAGGAGCTTGCGACGAAGCAATCCATATGCCGGTTAATAAATGGATTGCTTCACTTTGTTCGCAATGACAGGCGGTAACTAAATCCGCTTTTGAGCCTATTTTTAAAACTTTTTTATCCTTAATCTCTTCATAAATTGCAACATCTTCGCTTTGCAATCCCTGCGTCAAATCATAAATAAATAAAACCAGGTCAGCATTTTCGATGCAGATTTTAGTGTTATTTATGCCTATGGATTCAATGTAATCACTTGAATTTTGTGAATCCAACTTTCTTATTCCTGCCGTATCCATCAAAATTACAGGGATTCCGTCTATATCAAGGGATTCTTGGATAATATCTCTGGTAGTTCCGGGAATTTCTGTTACGATTGCTCTTTCCATATCAAGAAGCGCGTTAAATAAAGACGATTTCCCGACATTGGGCTTGCCTGCAAAAGCTACTTTTAGACCGTCTCTCATTAAATTTGAAGAATTTGCGGTTTTTAAAATATCGTTGATTCTTGCTATAAAAGAATTTAGATTTTCTTCTATAAAAGAATACTCGGGTTCATGGACTTCTTCTGGGAAATCTATGGCGGCTGTCATTATTGACAATAAATCCAGAACTTCCTGTCTTAAATTATTTATATGATTAAAGAGATTTCCCGATAAATTTCCCGCCGCGGCTTGTGAAAACTTGTCAGTTTTGGAGTGAATCAGGTCGAGAACAGCCTCCGCCTTGCTTAAATCCAATTTTCCGTTCATAAAAGCTCTTTTGGAAAACTCGCCTTTTTCCGCAAGTCTTGCGCCTGTTTTCAGGCAGAGTTTCAGGATGTTTTTTACAACGTTAATTCCGCCATGGCATTGGATTTCAAAAACATCTTCGCCTGTGTAGCTGTTGGGGGCTTTAAAACAAAGGACTATTACTTCATCAAGGGGATTTAGATTGCCACGTCGAGCCTTTGGCTCTCCTCGCAATGACAATTTGTCAATAATTATGTCATTGCGAGGCTGCTTTGTAGCCGTGGCAATCTGACCAACATTGCTATCTGGATAGATCCTCACGTCGGCACTTCGTGCCTCCTCAGGATGACAGTGAGAAATAATCCACCCGTGATAAATCCTGTTAGGCTTAAAGTCGGGTTGCGAATTCGTCATTCTGAGCGAAGGTGCAGCCGTAGCGTGAGAATCTATACAACTTAAAGTTGTAGAAAAGATTTTTGTAAGGATTTCCTGTGATTTTTCACCGGAAATCCTTACAATTCCTACCCCGCCTATACCAAGAGGGGTTGCAATTGCCGCTATTGTATCATTTTGGTTATGCATTTATCGCAATCCGCTACCACTTTGATTTTTTAATTTTTTTCTCTGAAGAAGTTCCTTCAGTCTCACCATTAGTGTCTTCAACAATATTTTTAGGTTCAGAAGCTACTATATCGATAACATCAGGTTTTTTAGGATTTTCTTCCGCTATTTGCTTGTTGATTATAACAGTTTGAATCACCTGAATAATATTACTCACTACCATATAAAGCAAAACACCCGCCGGAATAGGAACAAATATAAACATACCTGTTATCATAATTGGCATCATCTTGCCCATGCTTTCCTGCATAGCCTGCTGGGCAGGATCAGCAGGAGTATTTTTATTTCCTGCAGTCATTACTTTCTGTGACAAGAACATTGTTATACCAAACAAAATAACAAGAATTAAAACATCAGGATGGAAAACACTCTTCGTTTTGACAGTTGAAACCTGTGCTACCAAAAGTCCGGCTCTCTTATTAAATATTATATTTTCTTTTTCTTTTGTTGCATTATCAATTATAGGCACATCAGCCTTTTGAATTTTATCAATTTCTTCAAACTTCAAATTTGTTATTTGAGATTCAAGATTTATTTTTAAGTCAACAGTTTCTCCGGGAATAATATTTCCTTGAATTTCAACAGCTTTTCCCGGGTCTTTTATTTTTGCTTCCTGTTTTTTATTATTAATATAAACAGTAATAATTTTTTCTGTTGAGAATGTATCGCCCTCAGCAACGCCGAATATCTTATCTCCACTTACTCCGGCATGGCTTCTCATATTTGCATCAAGTCTTTTAATAAAGAAAAAGGATGATTTNNAACATCGGGAAACATCCCGCAAACGGGTTAAAGCTGTGTTCCTTATAGAACTCGGCAATTTTTTTCTGCATCATCTGCGGATTGCTTTTGTATCTTTCCTGTAATTCTTTAAGTTTCGGGGCGAGCTGCTGGGTTTTTACCATTGAACGCTGTTGTGAAACACTTAACGGCCACATTACAAGTCTTATGATAACTGTCAAAAGAACTATTGCCATTCCGTAACTTCCGGCTACATCCGCCAGAGCTTTTAATATTTGTACTGTTAAAGCTGAAAAATCCACTATATTAACCTCATTTTAATTCAATTATTTTTTTCGATTTTATTCATAATGTGTCCACATTCTTAATATTTTAATAATATTTTCTTTTTCCAAAACCTGATAAACAAGCCTATGTTGTTTATTAATTCGTCTTGAAATTATAATTCCTGAAAATCCGTTCAAAAATTCAAATTCAGGCGGATAAATAAAGGGGTTTGATTTAATTATTGTAATTAAATTTAATATTCTTTCTTTTAAATTTGAATTTTCAACCTTTTTGGCATCTTTTACAGCTTGTTTTGTTAATAAAATTTCATACATTGATTTATTTATTCCCAGCCTATATCTTCCAATTTTGCGCATTCGCACGGATCTTCTTTTATTCCTTCATTAATGCTTTCAGCCATATAAGGAATCTTTGAAAGATAGCTGCTATCTGAAATATCACTAATATGGATAATTATTTCCTTATTTTTAAAAAGCTCTTTTAAAGATTTAATAAATTTAATATCAAGTTCGTTTGCATTTAGCTGATAGTTTATATTCATATAATTAATCCTTTAAGTTATTTATTTAAATAATCCCATAAAAAAAATTTTTATCCTACGCGTTTACTTAATATTGTAGCTTATTTTCGTAAAGTTTTGTAAACAGGAGCTTGGAAAATAGCAATTTTTTTTTTGAGCAATCTTTATAACAACAGAGATCAAAAGTATTTTAAGTAAGATAAAGAAGCTAAAGAATTATGACAACCATAAATTCATTTCAACCAATTTACAATCAAACAGTAACATTTAAAGCTAACGTTGAAAATACTGCTACAGCTTCGCCAAAACCGGAAAAACATCCGGGGGTGGCAGTATTATCGTATGTTTTTCCGGGAACAGGTCAACTTTTAAATGGAGAAACAAAAACCGGCTTAAAGCATTTAGTGATTGATCTTAGTCTTATGGCATCAGGATTTGTTTTAGGCATCAAAAAAGTATTGCCTGTTATAAAACAAAACAAAGAAGCCGCCAAAAAAGTGATTAAAGAAAAAGGATTTGTCAAAGCTTTGCTTAGTTTGGAATATTTCAAAGCGCGTCTCAACGGTGTTTCTAAAAAAACAGTTGCAGCAGGAGCTGTTATATGGGTTCTTTCAATGTTAAACGGTGCAGCATCTTCTATGGATGCCTATAACGGTAAAAAAATCATTAAACACTCTTAATTTCAAGGCACGGGGTCATATCCACCGGGATTAAGAGGATGACACTTTACAATCCTTTTCATCCCGAGAAAAATTCCTTTTAACAGTCCGTATTTTAATATAGCTTGTTTTGTATATTCCGAGCAGGTCGGATAAAATCGGCAATTTTTCGGGAAAAATCTTGAGATTTTCTGGTAAATTTTTATGAGTAAAACTGCTATTTTTTTCATGTTTTTACCTATTACGGGGTTCGGGGCGAAGCCCTGACTGTGTTGCCCCTTTGGGATAAAGTTTTTCTTTCTTTTGGTT
>DNRP01000170.1:3090-4225 GCA_003499955.1 Cyanobacteria bacterium UBA9971 | reverse complement strand
TATAGACCTTTATATCGAAACCATAGAGAAAGCTCCGGGTTTTCTGCTTTTATACCTGCATCTTGGAAACGCTTACAGACAAATAGGACGCCTTGAAGACGCCGTAAATGAATACAAAATGGCAATATGGCTCGATCCTACACATGTTACAGCGCATAAACTTCTGTGTTCTATCTATGAAGAGCAGGGAAACTATGACAACGCTATTGAAACTTACGGCAAATTAATAGAAATGAATCCGAATGATGCCATATATCACAGCAATTTAGCCAATATTTATTATTTAAAAGGNNTTAAACCCTAATAAAAACTGGACGAGCATCATTGCCCAAACCCTCGGATATATTTTCCACGAGTCAAAAGAAAATTTTGACGCAGCAATAAGCGCGTATCAAAGTGCTTCTCTTTTAAATCCGACTGACGTAGATATTTATATAAGTCTTGGAAGTGCTTTTTACGACAAGGGTGATTACGCTAACGCTCTTGCTACTTATAGAATGGCGCTTGAAGTCGACCCGAATAACGCCAGAATTCATTGCAATTTAGGATTTTTGCTGTGGGGAAAAGGCGTGATTGAAGAAGCAGTCAAAGAATATGAAAAAGCGATTAAATTAGACCCTAATTATGATATCGCTTACAACAATTTAGGCGTAATTTATCTTGATGATTTGGGATATATTCAGGAAGCAATAAATAATCTCAGCAAAGCAATTGAAAGTAACACTCAATATGCTCTTGCCAATTACAATTTAGGCAGGGCAATGGCGATTAAAGGCGATAAAATAGAAGCCGCAAGGCTTTTTCAAATAGCTATGGATTTAAATAATCAGACTAACGAAATGGATCAGCGCGAAATTAAAGTAAAAATTCAAGAATTATTTGAATAAAAGGAATTATTTAAAATTAAATGTTTGGCTTTATCAAAGAACTGGGCAAAATTGACGTTGAATACAATGATAACAAATTCAGAAGCTATATAAAAAGTGTTGAATCTGATTATATTCTTATAGATTTTTTGTTTTATAAAGGAAGTGAATACAATATTCCCGCAGAAAATTGGATTACGGTAAATTTTAAAGAAAAAGCCGGAATTTATTCAGGAAATTGCCAAATACTAGGCAGGGATAATTCAAAA
>DNRP01000170.1:0-3082 GCA_003499955.1 Cyanobacteria bacterium UBA9971 | reverse complement strand
TTAGAGTTCAAGAAATAACCACTCTGGACATAAGCGGATCAGGATTTTGTTATGTTTCGGAAAAACCGCTGGAAAAACATTCAAAGATAATTGGTGTTATTTATCTGACCAATCCCGCCGAAAAACCTATTGAAATTTCATTAAAACACGTTTATTCCAGAACTTTTTTTGCTAATGGAAAAGAAATGTACAAAAACGCTTTTACTTTTAATGAGCTTGAAGAAAAATTACAAGATAAAATTCTTAAGGAAATTTTTCTTTATGAACTGGAACTAAGAAAAAAAGGCATGTAAAAAACGAGGCGAAATATGCCTCGTTTTTTTATATTTTATTGAATTAAATCTACTTAGCAGCTTTTGGAGCAGCGACTTTTACGGCGATAGTTTCAAGGTTTCCGAGAGGCTGAACACCCTCAGGAAATTCTATCTGCTGAATAGTTAATGAATCTTCATAATTTTCTAATGTTGAAATATCAACTTTAATTGTTGAAGGAATATTAGAAGGCAAACATTCTACTTCAATTACAGAAATATTTGATACCAAGACTCCGCCTGCTTTCATTGCTGCGGAATCACCGAAAGTTTCAATAGGAATAACCATTTTTACTTTTTGATCTGTTTGAATTCTCTGAAATTCAACATTAAGCACTTTATCGCTGACAGGATCAATCTGAACTTTTTTTACAACAGCTTTATATGCTTCTTTTTCCACTTTTAATTCAAAGATAGCATTTTTATCTTTTCTGTAAGCGGCAATAAATTCTTTAACATCCATCTGAATTGAAACTGAATCCATTCCGCCACCGTAAATAGTAGCAGGGACAAGTCCTTCCGCTCTTACCTGTCTTGGATTTAATGCTGTATCTCTTTTCTTTGCATTCAGTAGTGCCATTTTTTTCTCCTTTTTATATAAAAATATCAGTTTATTTTAATTCTTATCTACATAAATAATACAACAAAAAAAATTAAGTCCATAGAGTGATTGTCATTTAAAGAATCTGAAAAATTTTACATTAATTTTTTTATAAAACTACTTTATAATGATTTATATTACTTTATCTAAGGTCAAAAATGCGTAAGCAAGAAAACAAAAATTTTATAAATGCTAAAAAAGGGCTGGGTATTATCGAATTTTTATTAGGTATTCTAATGATAGCAATTCTTTCTGCCTTAATGATTCCGGCTTTAGTTCATAAATCAAATGATTCTCAAAATAGACCTGTTCAAAACATATCTACCCCGAATAAACCTGTATACCAAAACACCTATACTGATGATTCTCAAAACTGGAAACTACTATATCAAAAAGCTTATGCTGATGCTTCGCAAATTTGGGGGCAATTGTACAGCGAAGGTGTTCTAAATCAAAGACAGGGGTGGGGTTCAGAACAGGCAAATTATCATAATTTCACACAGTTTATGAATAAATTTAGCATTCTAAAACAGTGCGCTTCCCCAAATAATGCCGGTTGCTGGGCAACAAACGAAACA
This sequence comes from Cyanobacteria bacterium UBA9971, assembly GCA_003499955.1. Lineage (GTDB taxonomy): Bacteria > Cyanobacteriota > Vampirovibrionia > Gastranaerophilales > UBA9971 > UBA9971. The sequence goes on along the minus strand of DNRP01000170.1, from coordinate 1,592 downwards.
CCTGATGTAATTTCAGGACATCCAAATTCTTCAAGCGACCGCTGTTTTGTTGATTCTTCAGGACGCTCATGGTGCGAAGCTTCTTATTTGGGCTGGTTTGTTGTTGACAGCAACGGACTTACAACGCCTAATCAATTCGGAAAAGACAGATTTATTTTTTATACAATTTCCGGCAATGATGTAAACACTTCTGGAATCCCGGACAAAATAGTTTATGACAATGATTATAATACTATAGACAGAAATAAATGCCCAAATCCGCCCTGTTATTACAGATCATGGCTTTCTCAATAAAACGAGATCCTCTAAAGTGCATTGATGTCATTGCGAGGAGTATCCGCAGGATGCGACGTGGCAATCTCATTATTAGTGAAACCTTGCAATTCCTTCGCTTTACAATGACAAATACTAACAATAAAAAAAGAGGTGATTGCTCACCCCTGTCTAAAATATTTTGAAATTTCTTCCAGATATTTTTCTAATACCTGATAGCCGTTATAATTTTTATTTGTACTTACATATCGTGTAGCTATAAGATATTTAAGCTCTTTTGCTCTTATTTGAATAATTTCATCGGCTGCATCCTGAAGCTCCCTGTTTCTGGAATAACTCCACCTTTTAAGAAAAACGAGTTCATCTTCAATTTGCTTTGTAGTGCTTAATTCCAACGGATTAAAATCATATTTGACAAGAAGAGCTTTTTCTTCATCACTAATTTTTGATTGAACAACAGGATGCCCAAAAACTTTTTTAATTATCATGAAGCTGTCCGCAACTCTTCTATGAGATTCGGGAACACCTTTTCTTATAAAACAATTATTTCTCATCATAAAATTGGGTTTCATCGTTTCAATTGTTAAGCTTTGTATATTTGAATTAGAACCATGCTGACTTGTCGTATATGTCTTTTTTATACTCCGGTCTAAAATCTGATCTAACTGCTTTGCTTTATCTTCTGCGGTAATGTTTACTGCCATATTCTTCCCCAAGTTGTCTAACTCATTAAGTTACTAGTCAACAATTCTAAGTATTAGTTCTTTTATATATTAAAACACAGGAAGGTACAAAATTAATTTTTTTTGTGTATTTTATAAAAAATGTTTACAATTAGTATAATAAAGATTTGAAAATAAGGTATTAAAATTATGAAATTTTTATATCACTCCCCTAAATCCTCCCTCAAGGGGGGACTTGTTCGGGATTTTGGTCTCGCTTTCCGTCGCCGAAGGCAACTCGCTCGACCTTGTATTTAAAAAAGGCAGGAGAAAATTTTGTACAAATACTCAAAACAATTCACGCCATATCTGTTTTTAGCGCCGGCAGCGGTTATTTTAATACTGTTCTTTTTTGTCCCGTTTCTGGAAAGTTTTTTATTAAGTTTTCAAAGTTACAGAAATGACATATATAATCCTCAATGGGTGGGACTGGAAAACTATATAAATCTTTTTCACGCTCCTGTATTCTGGAAAACTCTGGTGAATACGTTTATATACCTTATAGGAGTTGTTCCTCTGCTTGTTGTTTTGTCGCTTGTGATTGCTATTCTCGTAAATCAAAAACTAAGAGGGATAAAAATATTCAGGGTAATGATT
>DNRP01000011.1:5059-9675 GCA_003499955.1 Cyanobacteria bacterium UBA9971 | reverse complement strand
GGTTATGGATTTGCAAAACAGATAAAAGCCCGGATTTATATGCTTATGGATCAGACAAAGGGTGCTTTAGAATGTTTACATGAAGCTGTAGATCTTTTTAAAGAAGCAGAAATTAACTCTGAAGTGGCGGTATGTTATTACGAGCTTGGGAAAATATATAAAAAATGCTTTGATTTTCCGATGGCTTCGTCAAGTTTGATGGAAGCAATGAATATTGCCAAAGCAAACAGGCTTTATGTTTTAAGCAAAAAAATTGAAGATCTTTTATTTGAAGTTGACGAAGAAGAATGGAAAAATGTAGTTAATAAAACCGCTAAAAAAGAAGAAGTGTTCTCTGACGGTAAGTCTTTTCTTGATACCCTCGCGTTAATTGGTGATATAACACGTACAGGCAGCGGAAATAGAGATCCTTTCCTTGCTTTATTAAAGATAGGACGNNCTTTTCTTGCTTGATAAAGATACAAACGAGTTGTGGTCAAAGGTTGCGCTCGGTATGGGTAAGAAAGAAATAAGATTTCCGGCAAATATGGGGCTTGCAGGTCACGTTGCGACAACCGGAGAAACAATTAACATTAAAGACGCGTATAATGACCACAGATTTAACAAGGAAATTGATAAAAAAACAGGCTACAAAACAAAAACAATACTTTGTATGCCGATGAGAAACCTTAATCATGAAATTGTAGGCGTATTTCAGGTATTAAATAAGTTTGGAAACGAGCATTTTTCTACGGAAGATGAAGATTTGCTTATTGCAATCGGTTCAAATACAGGTATTGCGCTTGAAAATGCACGGCTTTTCAAAAAACAGCAAATAATGTATGAAGATCAAAAGCGTTCTTTTGTAAGCTTTATTGATACATTAGCGGCAACAATCGACGCAAAAGACAAAATAACAGCCGGTCATTCAAAGAGAGTGTCCGCTTATACTCTTTCTATTGTTGAACAGCTTAATCTCGCTCAGGAACATGTTGAAGCTATTGAACATGCGGCTCTCCTTCACGATTTTGGCAAGATAGGCATTAAAGACAGCGTGCTTTGTAAAGAAGGAAAGCTCACTGATGAAGAATATAAGCATATTCAGGAACACGTTGAAATTACTTATGAAATCTTGCAAAAAATGTATTTTATGGAGAATTTTAAAGATGTACCTGAAATAGCAGCTTCTCACCATGAAAAATATAACGGAACAGGGTATTTTAGAAAATTATCCGGTGAAGATATTCCTATCGGCGGAAGAGTTCTTGCTGTTTCCGATGTTTTTGACGCTATAACTTCAAAACGTCATTATCGTGACAGAATGCCGTTTTTGAAAGTTTTAAGTATTATAAAACAGGATTCCGGTTCTCATTTTGATGACAAAATAGTAAATATATTTTTTAATTTAAGATTAGATAAAGTATTTGGCATACTTTTTTCTCGTGAAGAATATGAAGAATATTATGATATTGGTGATCAACTTAAAGTATTTACGGACAGTACTCTTGAAGAATTTCATCAAATTCTTTTAAAAGACGAAGCAGAAAGAACAGAGAGAGAAAAAGAGCTTTTTGATACTTTTGATCAGCTTTATAACCAAAAGTAAGTTTTAATTTTATAATAATTTTTATTAATTGAGGAATATTTATGGGCAGAGGTATAAAAATTTTTATTAAATATTTAATTCTGTCTATTTTTTTATTTTTGAATACTCCTGCTTTTGCGGCAAACTCGGAAATTATATATGATAATTGCTCTGTAACAAAAGTTCTGGGAGTAAAAACAGGTTATCTTTGCGCTGTTCAGAGGAAAAAAACAGAAAATGGAAAAAAATATATAATTACTGACAGACATTTTGAACAAAAAATCAAGCGTTTAAATAATACGGTTCAAATAATTCAGGATACAAATTATGTTGAAGAAGAATCGGGCAAACCCGTTTCTTTTTCAATGAGTTCAGACAGTTCGGGAGAAAAAACCAAAATATCAGGAAAATATACTACTGATGACGAAATGTCTGTTGATTTTGATATAAATGGCGTTAAAACTTCTAAAAATATTAAATTTAAGGAGAAAATTCTTTTTCCTTACGCTATAGACAATCTTTACAGGTATCCTAACAGCAAGAGTATTAATTATGCGACTATTGAGCCGAGTATTGACCTTAGAACCATAAAAATAAAAACTGAAAATCAGGGACAGGAAAATCTTAGCGCTGACGGATTAAATCATAACTATACTAAATACAAGGTTTCAATAAATATTCTTCCCGGAATCACCTGTTATGAATGGAGAGATAAGAACGGGCAGGTTGTAAAAGAAACGACCTCGTTATTTAAAATGGAACAAATTCGGGCAAGCAAAAATGAGGTGATGAATATTTCCGGCGATTACGACATGTTTTCCGGCGGATTAATACGTGTAGATAAATCAATAACTGACCCCGATTCTGTAGATCAAATAAATTATAAAATAACAACGGCGGGTATTTCGAGCACCAATCTTTTTTTACAGGATGAAAGACAAAAAATTAATCAATTAAAAGATGGTGTAATTTATTTAAAAATTAACACTGTAAAACCGGAAACTTCAAGTTATCCTTATCCGTTTGAAGCCAAAGGATTTGAGGAATTTTTAAAGTCAGGACCTTTTATTATGCCTGACAGCGATAAAATTTCTGCTGTAGCTAAAGCTATAAGCATGGGTGAAGCAGATGCTTATGTTATTTCTAAAAAAATGGAAGCATGGGTTTTTAATAATATAAACAATAAAAATTATTCGCTCGACTTTGCGAATGCGATACAGACGCTTGAGTCTAAGAGCGGGGATTGCACGGAACATGCTGTTTTGTTGGCGTCATTGTTAAGGGCGGCGGGTATTCCGTCAAAAGTTGTTGTAGGACTAATTTATATAGACATGCCTAAATCGGCGTTTGGCTATCATATGTGGACAAAGGCTTATATAGGAAATAAGTGGATAGACCTGGATGCGACTTTGCCGTATAAGAACTTTGTTCCTACGCATATAGCAATGGCGGAAACGCCGCTCAATAATCTTTCTGACAGGGCTGATTTGTTAATTAATATTTTAAAAAGCTTTTCAGGCATTAAAATAGAAATTTTAAACGCAGATAAACCTGTGGTTTCAAAATTAAATGACGGCATGTTAAAAATAAATTTCGGAAATGCGACCGAGAATAATTCTTTAACCATAAAAACTATCAATAATAAACTCACGGGTAGCGGCGCGGATGATTCCGGCATAAAAAATATTTCTTTAAGCGGATTTGATGAAAAAGATTATGTAAGAAGCGCTTTTTACAGTTTTATTAAAGGTGATGTTCAGAAATCATTGAATGATTTCAATACTTTTTACAATTCTATTTCCGTTGGCGATGATTTTTCTTATATGAGATTGGGTTTAAAATTATCAAGTCTTGGTTTTTTTAACCTTGCTTCCAAATCTTTTGATAACGTAAAAGATAAAAATATATGGGCTTTACAGATTGACAGCAGTAAAAATATTTATTTCCCTAAAAAAAAGTTTTCTTCTGCTGATGAATTACTTATCAGCGATGCTTTAAGCAAAATTAAATTCCAAAATCTCCCTGAAACAGGTGTTAATTTAATCAATAAAAACAAAAATAGGCTTCAAAATAATGATTATTCACATTATTTACTTGCAAAAGCTTATCTTGCACAAAACAAACCTGATTTTGCCCAAAACGAACTTAAAAAAGCAATAAAAATAAATTCTGAAAACTTAACTTACAGAATGGAACAGGCAAAAATTTATGTTCAAAGAAACAGCTATAAATCCGCCGAACGGGAATTAAATCTTGTTAAAGAAATAGCGGAGAAAAAAGAAATAAAGGATAAAGCTTTCAGGCAGGATTTTAATGAGCAAAGTTACTGGCTTAAGTTTAAGACAGAGAGAAAAAATCCTCTAAAAAGCAAATATTATAAAGCTAAATATTATGAAACAAAAAATGAATATAATATTGCTCTCGAGCTTTTGAGCGGTATTTTAGCCGGTAACACCGATAAAGTTCTTATTCTGGAAACAATGGGAAATATTTATCTAAAGCAGGATCAGTTTGAAAAAGCAAAACAAAGTTTCCTGAAAGTACTTGCTCTTGATGGAAAAAATGTTTCTGCTCTTACAGGTTTAGGCAAAATATATTTTTCTGAAGGAAATAATAAAGCCGCCCTTGAAAAATACAAAAAAGCTCTTGAATTTGAACCTGCTAACAGTGAATTAAAGCTTAATGCCGCTGAAATTTATGAAATTTTAGGGCAGGAAGAAGAGTCTTATAATTATTATAAAGAAGTTTTACAAGATATTTCTTTAGATTTGGNNCTTTCTTCTGATCCCATGCATTCTTTAATTTGGATTGATATTGCCGGAATTGAGATTACAAGAGGAAATTATTCCGTTGCGGAAAATTATTTAAAGCCGGTTAGTTATATGGATGAAAAAAATTCTTATTATTACTATTATTCCGGATTGATTAACAAAGCACAGGGTGATTTAGATGCGGCAAAAGAGAATTTTGACAGAGCTATAGAGTTAAATCCCGACTTTGACGATGCAAATCAGGCTTTGAAAAGGTTATAAAATTATTAGATTGCCACTTA
>DNRP01000011.1:640-5024 GCA_003499955.1 Cyanobacteria bacterium UBA9971 | reverse complement strand
TTAAATCAGAACCTGTTAAATCAGCTCCGCAAATGTTTGCTCCGTTAAATTCCGCAGCGGTAAAATCACAATTTATTAATGAAGCACCTGTAAATATTGATCCTTCAAGAACTGTGTCTGAAAAATTGCAATCAGTTATTATTGCATGAGAAAAATTAACCGTACTTAAATCACTTCCGCTAAAACTTATGTCATTTAATTCGGCATCACTAATATCAGAGCCTGATAGGTCAACTTTATCAAAATTTGCCCCGTTTATGACAGATTCTTTTAGGTCTATTTCAGTTAAATCAAGAATTTCTTCATCATAAGAGCGGCTTTCATTAAATTTTTCAAACAAACCGGCTCTTAAAAGCTTTAAAAGTTCATCTTTGTTTGTTAGGTTACCCATAAAAAATTTCCTCGTATAAAATGATTACAATTATATTATTTTTAACTGCATAGCCAGAAGAACTGCCTGTGTTCGATTAGATACGTTTAATTTTTTAAAAATATTGTTTAAATGAGTTTTAATTGTAACTTCTCTTACAAAGAGTTTTTCGGCAATTTCCTGATTGTTTGATCCTTGTGCTACGAGTGATAAAACTTCGGTTTCTCTTGTTGTAAGAGTGTCTATAGGCTCATCCGAAGCAAAAGATAAACTTGCAGGAATAGATTGATTGTTTTCTGTTTTCCAATTTGAGCGTCTAAGCAGAGCTTCAATGCGGGCAAGAAGATTTGGAAGTGTAAAAGGTTTTACTATATAATCATCCGCACCGAATTTTAAACCCGATATTTGGTGTTGTTCTTTATCTTGAGCAGTCAGCATTATTATCGGGATTGTTTTTCTGTCATTGTTTTCTCTTATGGCTTTTAAGGTTGCCCATCCGTCCATATTGGGCATCATGACATCAAGAAGTATCAAATCAAAAGGAATGAGTTCAAAGTCTCCAACACCGCCGCCTTCGCGTCGCTGTTTCGACTTATCGCTCACGCTTCGCATCTGATTTTCATGATTTCCAAGGACTTTTAATGCATGAATACCATCTGTTGCGACTGTTATGTCATAACCATAAGTTGGAAGAACATCTTTTAAGTATTTCGGGTTGTCATCAACAAGAAGTATTTTAGCAATAGAGGACATTTAATTTAATCCTATTTTTAAAATGCAGAGAACACAATAATTTTATTATAACAATATTTTTTGATAATAAAAGTGTTAAGGATTAAATATTTTAAAATTAAAATCTATACAATGCCGTCTTTTAAAGCTTTTATTGCGGCTTGAGTCCTGTCTTCAACAGATAATTTTTGTAAAATATTGCACACATGGGCTTTTGCCGTATGAATACTTACGATAAGTTTGTCAGAAATTTCCTGATTGCTGTATCCGTCTACAATAAGTCTTAAAACATCAAGTTCTCTATCTGTAAGCTGAATTCTTTCTTTATTTCCATCCATATCTTCCGATAATTTTGATGTTTTATTTTTTGTAATAGTTTTTAATATTGTATTTGCAACTGCGGGATCGAGCCATGCGGCTCCTTCATTAACATCTTCGATAACATGAATTAATTTGTCAGGTTCGATATCTTTCATGCAATAAGCGTTTGCTCCCGCCGAAAGCGCGTCCCAAACTTCACTTTCGTTTTTGTGAGAAGTTAAAACCAAAACTTTTATTTTTTCGTCAAAACTTTTTATTTGTCTTGTAGCTTCTATTCCGTTAATTCCGGGTAAGCCAAGATCCATGATAACCAGATCAGGTTTAAATTCTATTACGGATTCGATACATCTTTCCCCGTTTTCCGCTTCATAAACTTCACCGAAGCTGTCATGCGCTTCGAGTGCGGTTTTGAGCCCAAATCTTGTTAAAGCATGGTCTTCTACAATAAGAATGTTTATTTTGTTAGTTTTAATCACAAAATCTGCCTTTGATTTTCAACGTTTTATTATTATATAAAAATATTTTATTATTTACTATCAATTTTTTTATTCAGCAGTTTTATATAGATAAGTAAAAAAATTAATAGCAAAGATGTGAGGTTTAATAAATTATGATTAATCTGTCGAATGTTGTGAGTTTGCCGGTAAAACAGGATTATAACGTTAAAAATAAACAAGAAAAGAATAATTTGGCAGATAGTTCTAAAAATAAGATTTCTCCAACTCTGGTTTCGCCAAATGTTGAGCATTTAAAAGCAAATTATCTTACGTTCGGGGTGAATAAAAAACCTGCTGATGTAAAAATATTTGAGCCTAAGAATAAGGTAGAACCTCCTGCTGAAGAGCTTTCTCCTTCTTTCTCAAACATGCTCTCGGAAGAAGCTCTTTCAGATGCAATTAAATTTGAGCCTTATAAAAAAACAGCTGATTTTATAGCCCAAAACTGTTTTAAAGGTGATAATACAATGCTTGCTTATGAAGAAGGAGCGATGCCGGAGTTAGTTGCAAATAATTTTGCAAGTATGCTTGATAAAGGTAAATTTAAAAAATTAGGATTGACAAGAGAAACTGCCGATGTTCATTTTTTTTCTACCGAAGATTTAATGGCAGAATGTCAAAATCCTGAAGAAATGCAGCAAAAAGTCGGCGAATCTATGAAAATTTTGGCGGAAAAAGCTGCTGAAAGCGATAAACTAAATTTGATATTTATTTCTGATCCTACAATAATATATCCCCGAATAAATTCTCCCCAATTTAAAACTATAGCTTTTGCTCCATTACAGCCGGATGCTTCAGGTCATAATATGATGCTTCCTGAAAGAATTCAAAAAATAATAGGAATGGATCCTTCAGTAAGTTTGCTTGATTTGCCTCCTGCAGGTGCGCCTGAAACTAAAAGCTTCTTGAAAGCAAATAAAGATGTTTTAATTGATCTCCCTGATGGTTTAATTGTTTCTGATAAAGCAATAGATAAAGCAGTTAATATGACAAAAGAAAAATACGGCAGTTATCCGGGTAAAGCTATAGATTTTCTTGTAGATGTAGTTCCTGCCGTGCTTATGAAAAAACGCGTTAAAAACAATTCTCAATATGCTGTTCTTACTCCTAAAAATATAGATAAGGCTGTTGCAGCATATCCTACTCAATTTGAAGAGTCCGCGCAATCAGGTCCTTATAATTTGATTCTTGATACAAAAATAAAATTAAAAGATGTTGGCGGTATAGAACAGACAGAAGATTTTTTAAGAGAATCCATAATTAATAAAATAAGTACGCCAAATAAAAAATCAAATGATGTTCCGCCCAGTAGTGTTTTAATAGAAGGCGTATCAGGTTCAGGCAAATCTTTTCTTGCAAAAGCTATTGCAGGAGAAGTTAATTCTCCTATTGTTATAGCTCCGGCAATGAAAATTTTGGGAGGACAAATTCATCCGAAAGAACTTATAGATTTTACAAAAACAGCCGCAAGAGATAGCGATAACAAAACAGCTTTTTTGTATATTAATGACTTTGATATTTTAGCAGCTGATCCTAAATCAAAAAGCGAGATAGATATTTATCGTACAGAACTTTTTGATGAAATAAAGAAAATTGACAATAAAAACAGTGATGTAAATGTTATTGTTTTAGCTTCAAGTCAAGATTCTAAAGTCCATCAGGAAGAGTTTAGCAAAAAAGGTGTTTTTGAAACTCAAATTCAAACGCCTGATAATGGTGAAAGTTTTGCATCAAGAATTTCTACCATAAAATTATTTACAAAAGATTTAGAATTTAAAAATGAAAAAAGCAAAAAAGAAATTATTGAAGAAACGGCAAAAATCACAGGAGGAGCTACAGGTGCTGATTTGAAAACCATAATACATAAAGCAAGTGCAATTGCAGACAGAAGAAAAGATAAAAATCTTGCAATAAATGACATTTATGAATCGTTGATTGAACTTCAAGCAGGTCCTGTAATAAAATCCGAAGATCCTGTGTGGAAAAAAGAATTGGTAATAAAACATGAAACAGGTCATGCTGTCGTTGCTCAAACATTATTTAATATGGCAAAAGAAGACTGGCAAAAGCCTAATGAAATTCATCTTATAACATTTGATCCCCGTGGAGATATGGGAGGATTTGTATCTTTTGGTCCGGGCAAAAATGGAATGTTGTCATTCAATTCTTTAATTGATCAAATGGCAATATCTTATGGCGGATTACATTCAGAAAAACAAATGTTCAAAGGTGATTTTACATCAGGTCCATCCGAGGATCTTAAACAAGCAACACATCTTGCCAAAGTAGGCGCCGGTCTTCTTGCTAAAGGAAAAAATACCGGCTTTGTAACAGATCCGGTTATGATGGCATCGGAAAACAAAGAAGATGTTAAATTATTTGTTAATGTAGGTTCAAAAATTTCCGAAATGATTATTGATTTCCATAAAGGTTTTATAAATGAATATGGAGAGGAATGTTTCAA
>DNRP01000011.1:0-526 GCA_003499955.1 Cyanobacteria bacterium UBA9971 | reverse complement strand
AAGGTTTTAAAACCTTCCCTCTTTACTACAATGACAAGTGTTTTATTGAGCTTTTTTAACATCTTTTAAGCTTAATCCGATTCTTCTTTCCTGAGGGGAGAATCTTTTAATTAATACTTCAATTTCCTGTCCAACTGAAAGCACTTCAAAAGGATTGATATGTGAATCAGACATTTCAGCTACAGGAAGAAGCGCTTCAACTCCAGGATAGATATTAACAAAAGCGCCGAAAGTGGTTATTTTATTAACTGTACCTTTGATAATCTGACCTTCTTGAAATTCTCCTTCAACGGAAACCCAGGGATTTTCTTCCATTCTTTTAAGACTCAGGCTTATTCTGTTTAAATCGGTGTCAATGTTAAGGATTTTAACTTGAACTTTTTGACCGAAAGAAAGAATATCCGAAGGGTGTTTGATTCTTTGCCATGAAATTTCGGAGATAGGCAGAAGTCCGTCTATGCCCATGATATCAATAAATGCGCCAAAATCAGCTATTCTTACTACTTCACCTTCTACAATTTGATCA
>DNRP01000142.1:6078-12140 GCA_003499955.1 Cyanobacteria bacterium UBA9971 | reverse complement strand
TCAGCGGCAATCTCCGTTTTTTTATCTGTAGAAGACTTAGCTGTATTTTCAGGGGTAACTTTATGTATAGTAAAATCAGGAATCGAAAGATAATTATTCCCTTCCTGAGCTTGCACAGAGGAAGAAAAACACATAAAACATGAAAATAATATAACTAAAAATTTTATCCAAAAACCCAAATTTAAATTCCTTAAAAAACATATAAAGTATAATATTATGCTATCTTAGCTCTATTATACTTTATAAATTCTATTAAACTACAGTTTTTATTTTTAATTTTTATCCTATCAAATTCAGTTTTTGACCTAAAAATGTTTGTTTTTGCTGATTTGGATTTGTTTGTCCTTTTTGAGCCTTCATTTGCTGAAGTTTATCAGGATCTGCTTTTTGATTAGGGTCTATGCCGAATTGTTGTTGAAGTAAAAGTCTTTCAGTTTTTGCGGTTTCAGCTTTACTAAGTATTTGCGCGCTTTTTGCAGCGACTTGCTTATCTGCAGAAGAAAGTTCATCAAAACTCTGTGGAGCTAAAGCGCCTCTATTGGCAAATCCTGCCGCTGTTATAGTTTGATTTATTAACGACAACGGTGCATTTTTATCAACGGCTTGAGGAATAGTAACTCCTTGATGTCCACCGATTATTATTAATCGTCCGTCTTTATCAGTTTTTGTTTCGTAAACAGGAGAGCCTAAAGCCTGACTTCCTGAAAAAGACTGATGAGCTTCTTCATGTTTTCTGACTAGATTATTTTGAGCTGCAATTTTTTGTTCATATTCTCCAAAAGCTGCTTGCTTATCTGCTTTGTTACCATTTGGCATCAAAAAAATACTGCCCTGCTCTGCTTGATTAGATGTAAACGCATTGTTTTTTGGCAAGCTGTTTTGGATTGGTAATCTTACAGGATAGCTTATAGGTGCTATTGTCATCTTCAAACTCCAAAAGTTTTTAAACTTCATAACAAGTAAATCAACAAGTTATATAAGTATAAAAACTTTCATGGAGAAATTATTGACAAAATGTTAAAAACTATTTACATCTTAATAAATTAATGGCATTTCCTTGTATCAATAGGTTTACTAAATAAAGGCTCATATTTTGTTCCTTCAGGAAGTCCCAGCATATGATTCTGAATTGCCCCCGGTTTATATATAGACATTTCATTTATAGGTTTATGACTGTGTGGATGATGATGGTGCTCTTTTTTAGCAGGTTTATGTTTTATCTGTGTTGGTGTTATTAGAAGTTCTTGCGGTGGTTGTTTTTTCTCCGGTACAGGTTGTGGTGCAATTTGTGTCGGTTGTGTAATACTATCATTGAATTTTTTAATTAAATCTCCGCCCAAATTGTATTTTTTTGCCAATTTATCCATTAATGCTTTGTCTTCTGCTTTTTCAGAATCAGGAACGCCTTCTTTTCCTCTTTTCAATTCTGCTATTTGTGCTTCTAAGCTTCTGATTTTATCATTGAGACCTTGAGATTCTTGTTTTAAAGCAGGCTCTGGTTCTGTATTATTTGGATCACCTGTATAAATAACATATGTATTATTGCCTAATTCGTTATTATAAGCATTGTTATTATAAGCATTGTTATTATAAGCATTGTTATTTAAACCGCCGGTTAAAAATCTCTCAATATCACTATTATCGAAATCATAATTTCCATCGCCGCATTCATTTTCGCAACCATACGGATTTTCATAATCATTATCAAATTGAGGTCTGTTAAACATTTGAGGATCGTGATGACCGCGATGACGACCTTCAAAATGATGTGGTCGTGGTCCATCGAATAAATTTGGGCCACCGGCTTGATCTTGCCCACCTTGAATTACCGTACGCTGAATAGTAAAATCGCCGTTTTTAATTGTTGTTTGTTGAATAAATCCAAATTCACTCATTTGTAAATCCCTCTTTTTCCCCTTATACCTCTTATATTTATATAATTAATAAAACTATCACTGAAAATAATATTTCCAGTTTCATTTTTTCACCTCTTATTAATATAAAAACAATTTATTTTAAAAAATTGCTACTTTTTGGAAAAAATAGAGAAATTATTTTTTAATAATTTGTATTAAAAGCTCTATCGCCTGCATCTCCAAGACCGGGTAAAATATATCCGATTTCGTTTAAGCCTGAATCTACACTTGCTGTAACTATATTTATACTGTCATATTTTGTTGTAAGTCTTTTAATTCCTTCAGGAGAAGATATTAAAGAAACAAAGGTTATATTTTCTTGCGGTATGTTCATTTCAGTAAACATTTTTACTGCGGCGATTGCTGAACCACCTGTTGCAAGCATGGGATCTAAAAGATAAATAAAAGTTCTTTCGGGTGATTTAAAAGATGCCGGCAAATTATTGTAATAAGGGACAGGTTTTAAAGTTTCTTCATCTCTATATAAGCCAATATGATGAATTCTTGCCTGCGGTAAAATTTCCAGAGCAGCATCAGAAAATATCAATCCTGCTCTTAAAATCGGAGCAATTATTATTTCCGCATCGGGAGCTATAATTTCTGCCTGCAAAGTCATTAAAGGAGTTTCAATAGATGTTGTGCTTACAGGCAAATTTTTTGTTGCCTTATAAAATAAAACATGGGCGATTTTTTGAACAGCTCTTCTAAAATTTTCTGATGGAGTATTTTTGTTTCTTAATATAGCAAGATTATTTGAAATTAAAGGGTGTGTACACACTATTAATTTTTTTGTTTTATTTATTGATAATTCCATAAAAATATCCTCTTTTAACTTTTTTATTATATTTTTTAAAATTATTATTTACACCCACCCCCAACCCCTCCCTCAAGAATGAGTGTAAAGACTTCCAAGCTGGCAAAGCCGTCTTTCAGTCTTTACACTCCCGCTTCGCGCGGGAGGGGGCTAGAGTTATTTTTTTGGCTCGTTACGGGAGCTTCGCTCCCTGCTCGCCCTTTTTGTTTTTTTTAATCTGACTTTTTCCATTTCTCATTTTCTTTTTTAATTTTATTTAATTTATTATAGACATAAAAAGAGATGAATCAGCAAGACTCACCTCTTTTTATTTTGCAAATTATATAATTTCAATTTTGTATAAAAAATTAAAATTCAAGTCCTGCTTCTCTTGCAGCATCAGCTAAAGCGGCGATTCTACCATGATAAAGATATCCGCCTCTATCAAAAACAACTTTGTTTATACCTGCTTTTTTAGCTCTTTCCGCGACCAGCTTACCGATTTCTTTAGAAGCGTCAATATTTCCGCCGTGTGGCATTTTAGCTTTAACAACAGCTTCAACGCTTCCTGCTGAAGCTAAAGTTACGCCTTTTGTGTCATCAATAATCTGGGCATAAATATGTTTTGTGGTTCTGTGAACAGCAAGTCTTGGTTTTTCTGTAGTACCAGAAAGAACTACTCTGATTCTTTTATGTCTTTTTGCTGTTACTAATTTTCTATTTTTTTTGTTAATCATTTTATATCACCATTTTTTCCTATAGATTGCCGCGTCGACGCTTCGCATCTCCTCGCAATGCCAGATGTGAACTATTTTTTACCTGTTTTACCGGCTTTTCTTCTTACATATTCGCCAACATATCTGACGCCTTTGCCTTTGTAAACTTCTGGAGGTCTTTTGCTTCTGATTAAAGCTGCAATATCACCTACAAGCTGTTTATCCGCGCCTTTTACAAAAATTTTAGTATTGCCTTCAACCAAAATTTCAATTCCGGCTGGAGGATCTATTTTTACAGGGTGGCTGTAACCTAATGATAAATTAAGTACATTGCCTTCTTTTGCTGCTTTATAGCCAACACCCTGAATTTCAAGTGCTTTTGTAAATCCCTGACTAACTCCAACTACCATATTGTTAACAAGGGTTCTGCTTAAACCGTAAAGAGCGCCTGTTTTTCTTTCGTCATTATTTGGTTTAAGAATTACTTTATTATCTTCTTTTACAACTGAAATTTCCGGTCTCAATTCACAATGCAAGTTGCCTAAAGGTCCGGAAACATTAACAAGGTTTCCTTCAATCTTTACATCAACTTTATCCGGTATTAAAACAGGAGCTTTTCCTATCCTGGACATTTTATTGGTCTCCATTTTACTTTTTATATATTTAAACTAATTACCAAACGTAGCAAAGCACTTCGCCGCCGACATTTTCTTTTCTTGCTCTTCTGTCGGTTAAAAGACCTTTACTGGTGCTTACAATTGCAATACCAAGTCCGCCTAGAATTTTAGGTAAATTTTTAGACTTCGTATAAATTCTTAAGCCCGGTTTGCTTGCTCTTTTTAATTTGGTGATTATAGGTTTACCGTCTTCTTTGTATTTAAGAGTTACTGACAATATTTTGAATTTGTCGACGTCTTTTACAGAAAAATCAACAATATAGCCTTCAGCTTTTAATACTCTTGCAAGTTCCACTTTGAATTTAGAACTGGGCATTTCTACTGTAGCATGATCAGCCATTCCGGCATTTCTTATTCTTGTCAGCATATCTGCTATAGGATCTGTGTTCATTATTTTTCCTCTTTGTTTATATTTTCATTGTCATTGCGAGGAGGCACAAAGTGCCGACGTGGCAATCTAAACTAATTACCAGCTTGATTTTGTTACTCCGGGCAACAAGCCTTTGTGAGCAAATTCTCTTAAATGGATTCTACATAGACCAAAATCTCTGTGAAATCCTTTAGGTCTGCCGCACACACTGCATCTGTTATGCAATCTTACTTTGGGATATTTTCCCGCAGCGACTAATGCTTCTCTTTTACTTTCTTTCACTATCATTGACAATTTAGCCAAGATTTTTTCTCCTTTTTAGTTTTTGTCATTCTGAGGGCTTTAGCCCGAAGAATCTATCCAAATTACAATTATAGACTTTAATTCAATTTTGTCAGATCCTTCGACCCCCCTTCTTTTTTGATATTTAATCAAAAAAATGGGTTCCCTGCTCGGGATGACAGTGCGAGAATGCAATTACCGTTTTCTGAATGGCATTCCTAACTCTGCAAGCAAAGCTTTTGCTTCTTCATCGGTTTTCGCAGTTGTAACTATAGTAATATCCATGCCTCTTACAACATCGACATCATCATATTTAATTTCAGGAAAGAGCATTTGTTCTTTTAATCCGAGAGAATAATTGCCTCTTCCGTCAAAACTTTTATCACTTATTCCTCTAAAATCTCTAATTCGTGGAAGAGCTACCGAAACAAGCTTTTGAAGAAACGCGTACATTTTTTCGCCTCTTAAGGTAACCATTGTACCTATAGGCATACCCGCACGGAGCTTATATGTCGCGATAGATTTTTTTGCTCTTGTAACAACAGGTTTTTGACCTGCTATTTTAGTAAGTTCATTTACTGCGGCATCAAGCATTTTTACATTTTGAACCGCTTCTCCTACACCCATATTCACTGTAATTTTTACAAGTTTTGGGATTTCAAAAGTATTTTTATAACCAAACTTTTCTTTTAAGGCTGGTACAACATCTTCATGATATTGATTTTTAATTTTTTTAGCTACTGGCATTTGTTCTTAACCTCTTATTTATATTTGGTACATTCCGACGCACCTACTTTTTAGCGTTATATTTAATTACACATCAAATTGTTCGCTGCATTTTTTACATACTCTAGTTTTTTTACCGTTTTCAAGTACTTTATAGCTTATTCTTGTAGGTTTTTCGCATTTTTGACAATAAAGCATAACTTTTGATACATTCAAAGGCGCTTCCATTTTAATCAAGCCACCTGCAAAATTCGCCATCGGATTTGCTTTCATTGCTTTTGTGATCATATTCGCATCTTCAACGATAACTTTATTTAGTTGAGGCAAAGCTTTTTTTACATTTGACACTTTACCTTTATCTTTTCCGGCAATAACCATCACTCTGTCGCCGGTTTTTATATGAAGTTGATTTCCTTTTATTTTTTTTACGTTTTTCATCTTTTATATAAGTCCTCGTTTTAATAGATCTGAAAATAAATTTAAGTTAGGACAGAAATTCCCCTAAAGAACTTCCGGTGCAAGTGAAATTATTTTCATGTAATTTTTTTCACGCAGTTCACGGGCTACAGGTCCAAATACGCG
>DNRP01000142.1:0-6061 GCA_003499955.1 Cyanobacteria bacterium UBA9971 | reverse complement strand
ACTGTAGCAACGATAACTCCGCCAATTCCCGCACATACTTGATTAGAACTTCCAAGAACTCTTATACATAAAAGTTCTTTAGCTCCTGTATTATCAGCCACTTTTAGTCTTGTTTCCTGTTGTATCATTTTATCTTGTCCTTACCTTAGGATTATCTCAAAATTTATATATGCTTTTTTATCATCAGCAACTTAGAAAGTTTATCACAACCATATTTTTACTTAAATAAAATATTAAAATTTTGTTTAATATTTATTATTGAGCTTTATTATGTTGCTTTTTTAGTAATTGCAGCAAGCTGCCACAATTTTGTTTTACTTAAAGGCTTACATTCAATGATTTTTACTTCGTCACCTAAATGACATTCAAATTCAGTATTGTGAGCTTTATACTTTTTTGTTGTTGAAATAATTTTTTTGTATATTGGATGTGGTTTGTATTCAGCCACTTCAACAACAATTGTTTTATCCATTTTTGTACTGACAACCAGTCCTGTTTTTTCCTTTTTAGGCATTTTTATTTTCCTCAACTTTTGGAATTTTTATTTTTATTACTTTGCTAACTGTAAATGTTTCTGTTTTACAACAGTTTTAATTTGAGCGATTATACGTCTTTTTTTAGAAATTTCAGATGTATTATCTAATTTATATGTTGCTTTTTTTATCCTGAGATCAAATAATTCTTTTCTTAGAGAAATAACTTTAGCTTCTAATTCCTCTATGGTGAGATCTCTCAATTCCTGTAACTTCATATTGTCCACCATTGTTTATTTTTATATAACATTATTGTTTTTCTATGACACGAACTTTAATTGGAAGTTTTTGTGCAGCAAGTTCCATTGCTTCACGAGCAACTTCTCTATCAACACCGTTCATTTCAAATAAAATACGACCGGGTTTTACAACAGCAACCCAATATTCAGGCGCGCCTTTTCCGGATCCCATCCTTGTTTCAGCAGGTTTTGCAGTAACAACTTTATCGGGGAAAATTTTAATCCAAACCTGACCGCCCCTTTTGATAGATCTTGTCATAGCTCTTCTGGCAGCTTCTATTTGTCTGCTGTTAATCCAAGCCGGTTCAAGTGCCTGAAGTCCATAATCACCGTACTCTAAAGAAACACCTCTTGTTTCGGTGCCTGTCATTCTACCGCGCATATGTTTTCTATATTTAGTTCTCTTCGGCATTAACATTTTTATACTAGTCCTCGTTTATTATTTATATTCGATTATCGCTCATCGCGATTTGCTGGTTTGCCTCTTCTTTTTCCACCGGCTCTTTGAGCCTGAGCTTCTTGAGGACTTGATGTTTTTGATTTTATGTTTTGATCAACTTTTTCACCGGGGAGGATTTCACCTTTGAATATCCAGGTTTTAACTCCAATAAGTCCCATGATTGTGTCTGCTTCCGCAAAACCATAATCTACATCAGCTCTTAAAGTTTGAAGAGGAATTCTTCCTTCTTTAGCCCATTCGGTTCTCGCAATTTCTGCTCCGCCTAAACGACCTGATACTGCAACTTTTATACCTTGTATACCTGAACGCATAGCTCTTTGAATAGCCTGTTTCATTGCTCTTCTAAATACAACCCTTTTTTCAAGCTGTTGAGCAATAAATTCCGCTACTAACTGTGCGTCTGAATCAACTCTTGCAACTTCAAGAACATTGATTTGTACACGTTTTTTAACAAATTTGTTTAATTCGTTTCTTAATTCATCAATACCTTGACCACCTCTGCCAACTATAATTCCCGGTTTTGCAGAAATTATATTAATGTTAACAGCTGTAGCTTT
The DNA here is from genome assembly GCA_003499955.1 of Cyanobacteria bacterium UBA9971. Taxonomy (GTDB): domain Bacteria; phylum Cyanobacteriota; class Vampirovibrionia; order Gastranaerophilales; family UBA9971; genus UBA9971. Next base: position 4,272 of record DNRP01000142.1, on the reverse strand, counting down.
TCTATCAATTACTATTCTGCTGATACTTGCAGAATATAATTTTTTCTTTATGTATTTACGAATTTTATTGTCTTCGTCTAATAATTCGGCATAATTATTCTTGGATGCATACCAGTTGCTCAACCAAGGTTTTATTACGCCTATTCTGAATCCTGTTGGATGTACTTTCTGACCCATAAGGGTTAGCCTCCTATTTATAAGTTTATTAATTATTTCTTTTCTTCAACAACTTTTACTTGAACTGTTAAGTGGGAAGTACGTTTCATAATTTTGTACATTCTTCCCTGCGCTCTAGGTCTTGCTCTTTTGTAGGTAGGACCTTCATCAGCAGTGACTTCTGACACCATTAAATTATCAGAAACCACGCCCCACTTTTCGGATGCGTTAGCTACAGCATTAATAAGATTTTTCTCAACAACTTTCGCAGCAAAATACGGCATGAATTTAAGAATATTTAATGCATCCGGAACTTTTTTACCGCGTATTTCGTTAATTACCCTGCGCAACTTTCTTGCAGATGTTCTGATATAACTTTCTTTTGATCTTACTTCCATTGTTTATGCCCTCTTTGCGGTTTTAGCTGAACCCGCATGCCCGCGATAAAATCTTGTTGGCGCAAATTCACCAAGTTTATGTCCTATCATTTGTTCTGTTATATAGATAGGAACATGTGTTTTACCGTTATGTACAGCTATTGTATGATTTATCATGTCAGGGATGATCATGGATGCTCTTGACCAGGTTTTAATTACTTTTTTTTCACCTGCAGCATTCATTTTTTCGATTTTTTTCATCAATGACTCTTCTACGAATGGTCCTTTTTTTAATGAACGAGACATTAATTTATGTTCTCCTTATATTATTTATAATTTAGATTGCAATGACGGGCTTTCAGCCCTCCACGCAATGACGGAGTATTATTTGCGTTTTCTGACAATTAATTTGTCAGATGCTTTACGTTTTCTTGTTTTATAGCCTAAAGCCGGTTTACCCCAAGGTGTCTTAGGCTGTCCACCGATAGGACATTTACCTTCACCACCGCCGTGTGGGTGATCGCAAGGATTCATAACGCTACCTCTAACGGTAGGTTTAATACCTTTCCATCTGTTTCTTCCTGCTTTACCTATTCTTTGGTTTTTGTGGTCTAAATTGCCCAAAACGCCTATGGTTGCATAACATTCTTTACGAACCATTCTCATTTCTGAGCTTGGAAGTTTTACGGTAACATAGTCGCCTTCTTTAGCCATTACCTGAGCTCCGACTCCGGCGCTTCTAACCATTTGACCGCCTTTTTTTGCAACAAGTTCAATGTTATGAACTATAGTACCAAGGGGAATGTTTTCTAACGGAAGCGCGTTTCCGATTCTGATTTCGCTTTCAGGTCCGCTAAAAACCGTATCACCGATTTTGATACCGTTTGGCGAAAGGATATATCTTTTTTCACCGTCTGCATAGTCCACCAAAGAAATTCTTACATTTCTGTTTGGATCGTATTCAACGGTTTTTACCACAGCAGGAATTCCTTGTTTATTTCTTTTGAAATCAACAAGCCTATAAGCTTTTCTGCTGCCGCCGCCTTTGTGACGACAAGTAATTCTACCTGTATTATTTCTTCCGGATCTTTTGTTTTTAAATTTCAGTAACGATTTTTCCGGTTTATCTGTTGTCAATTCCGCAAAATCTGTTAAACTTACATTTCTTTGACCGGGAGTTGTCGGTTTTATTGTACGTATAGCCATTTTTATGCTCCTAGTAATTCTTCAATAGGTTCGCCTTCAATGGTAACAATTGCTTTTTTACCTGATTGAGTTCTTCCCATTTTTTTACCGCGTCTTTTTTCTTTGCTTGGCATATAGATTGTTCTTACATCCTTAACTTTTCTGCCCGGAAAAAGAAGTTCTACAGCTTTTTGAATGTCTACTTTTGTTGCATCTTTTAATACTTCAAAAGTATATTTGCCTAATGATGTTAAAGTACTTGCCTTCTCTGTAATGAGAGGTCTTTTGATTACTTGATATAAGTATTCCTGTCCTTGTCTTAAACTACTCATTTTATTTAGTCAACCTCTCTGTTATATCTTTTATTGCAGATTCAGTTATAACAATATTATCCGCTTCTAAAAGGTCTTTCACGTTAAGGTTTGAAGGTAATATCAACTTAACGTTAGGTACATTATTTGATGATAATTTTAAATGTTGATTTTCTGCATTATTTACATCAGCAACTACAAGAATTTTTCCGCTTAAATTCATTGAATTTAAAATTTTAATAAATTCTTTTGTTTTTGGTGTAGCGATAGCTGAAAAATCTTTAATTACTTTAATGCTTTCAGTTCTAGCAGATAAAGCTGATCTTAAAGCAAGTCTTCTTGCTTTTGCAGGCATAGCGAAACTGTAATCACGGGGCTTTGGTCCAAAAATCACACCACCGCCAACGAATAACGGGCTTCTTGTGCTTCCTGCTCTTGCTCTTCCTGTACCTTTTTGTTTCCATGGTTTTTTACCACCGCCGCGAACTTCAGAACGTGTTTTTGTACAAGCATTTCCTGAGCGGGCGTTACTTAGTTGACGTCTTACCGCAAGGTGCATAACATGCACATTTGGTTCTTCGCCAAATACTTTTTCGTCTATATCGATGTGACCTGCTTGGCTTCCATCGCTATTATGTATTACTAACTGTTTAGACATTATATTTTTCCTCAAAAATTATTTTTATTTTGCTTGTTTATTATCCTAATTCCATTTAGTTCTGGATGGTTGAACTTTAACAATTTTACCTTCCGGTCCGGGAACTGACCCTTTTATCAGCAATAAGCTTCTTTCTTTGTCAATTCTGGCAACTTTAAGTTTTACAATAGTTACTTGTTTATTGCCCATTTTTCCCGCCATTTTTAAACCTTTGTAAACTCTTCCCGGAGTTGTACCAGCGCCAATAGAACCAGGTAGTCTGTGGTTCTTTGAACCGTGACTCATTGGTCCTCTTGAAAAGTTATGACGTTTTATTGTTCCTTGAAAACCTTTACCGATTGATTTAGATGTTACATCAACTTTTTCTACATTGTCGATAACAGATAAATCAATTTCTTGACCTACTTTATAATCAGCAGGATTTTCAATTTTAAATTCTCTTAAATGTCTAAAAATAGGTAATTTATTATTTTCTAAATGACCTATTTGCGCGTTTGTTAATTTTTTCTTTTTACATTCTGAAAAACCAACCTGAATGGCATCATAACCATCAGTTTTTTTGGTTTTGATTTGAGTTACTGTTAATTTTTCAATTTTTATAACTGTTACAGGAATGACAATACCATCTTCATTATAAATCTGAGTCATCCCTAGTTTTTCGCCGTATAATCCTAGAGTCACTTTATTTTCCTCTCTTTGTGAGCGCTACGTAACTTTTTTCTAAGCCGTAGATCACATTCAACTACTAATGTATTCAATTTTATATAGTTGTATTACAACTTAACTTCAATGTCAACACCAGCAGGTAAATCTAATCTGCTCAGCTCTTCGGTTGTTTGTTTTGTTGGTTCGTGAATATCAATTATTCTTTTATGTATACGCATTTCGAAATGTTCCCTTGATTTTTTATCAACGTGAGGTGATTTCAAAACACAATATATTCTACGTTTGGTAGGTAGCGGAATAGGACCGGCAACCTTAGCATCAGTGCGTTTTGCTGTTTCAACAATTTTTTCCGCTGAAGCATCAATTAAACGATGGTCATATGCTTTTAAACATACTCTTATTCTTTGTTTTTTTTGTGGCTTTGGCTGTTTAGTTGCCATAATTCAGTATATCTACCTTTCTTTGATTTTAGATTGCCTCGTCTGCACTTTGTGCTTTCTTGCAATGACAGTGAGAAATTAATTTAATAAAATTACAAATGCCTTTTCAGGCATTTGTAATTTTATATTTTACTTATTCAACGATTTTATCTACAACACCAGCTCCAACTGTTCTTCCGCCTTCACGAATAGCGAATCTCATACCTTGCTCGATAGCAACAGGTGCGATTAATTCAATATTCATAACTACGTTGTCACCAGGCATTACCATTTCTTGATCAAATTTGATTGAACCGGTAACGTCAGTTGTTCTGATATAAAATTGTGGTCTGTATCCAGGGAAGAATGGGGTGTGTCTACCGCCTTCTTCTTTTTTCAATACATACACGTTAGCTGTAAATTTTGTATGAGGTTTAATTGAACCAGGTTTAGCCAGTACTTGACCTCTTTCAATTTGCTCTTTGTTAACGCCTCTAAGA
>DNRP01000082.1:11255-11536 GCA_003499955.1 Cyanobacteria bacterium UBA9971 | reverse complement strand
GGATGAAGAGAAATAGCAAGGTTAGCAGGCAGTGTCCATGGAGTAGTTGTCCAGATAACAGCAAATAAAGGTTTATCTGAATCAATTCCTGCTGCGGCATAAGCTTTTTTAGCTTCATCGCCTTCAAATTTGAATTTAACGTAAACGCTGTGAGAAGTGTGGTCGGCGTATTCAACTTCTGCTTCTGCAAGTGCGGTTTCGCAGCATGTACACCAGTAAACAGGTTTTAAACCTTTGTAGATGTACCCTCTTTTCGCCATTTCCCCGAAAACTCTGATTTG
>DNRP01000082.1:0-11075 GCA_003499955.1 Cyanobacteria bacterium UBA9971 | reverse complement strand
CCGTCATGGAGTATGAATTTATTAGTTTTATTTCTTTGTGAAAGGTTTTTTTCGTAAATATTATTTTCTTCCCAGAACTTTTGAATATCGATTTCTCTGACTGCTGCATCAGCTTTCATCTTAAAGTCAGTTGTAGGAAGATTTAGTGTGTCTTTATAATTAATTTTTTCTTGTTCTGCCATTTTAATTTTTCCTTAAAATCCTTTAACTAATAAAATTATATGACAAAAACATTAGAGAAAAGGGTAATAAAACAAAATTTCCTAGCCTGAAAGACTAAGAAATTTAAATTAGATTATTCTATCAAATAGTAAATTAGCTAATATATTCATGAAAATAATTTTGGTTATATATAAATGTGCATATTCCACTCTCACTCATAAGCTGTTTGTAGATCGGTGTTAAAACCGGTCTTTTTTATTTATATATTACACGAATCTCTACACTGTTTGTAGATCGGTTCCAAAAACCGGTCTTTTTTATTTGCGGTAGCGGGAGCGTTAAAACGGAAACGATGAGTTTTCGTTTTAAAAGCTCGTTCTCGGTCAAAGCGAAAACTTTAACCTTCCATTTCACAAAGGAAGTTTATTACTTCAATAGCTAATTTTTTTTGAATTTCCAAAGAAGCTGTTTTTAAGTATTCCATTGCCATGCAAAGTTCTTCGTCGACATCATACCATCTTCTGCGTAATGTTCTCACGTATGGTGAAACATCTTTTATTAAAAGATCATGGGCTTTAGCAATTTCAATGATTTTTCTGGATGCCAAAATTTGTTTATCGATATCAGCATTTCTCAAAATGCTTACAGCAAGACTTACTGTCGCATCATTGTCATACCATCTATTTTTGTTTTCAATTCCGATAATAATAGCTTAAGCACCTCTGAATAACACTTCACAACAACCAAACAACTTTTTATAGACCTCATAAATTTAGATTAAACGATTTTGATAACAAAATTCAATCTTTTTTTGGATAATAAGAAATTATATTAAGTTTCTTAATAATTTGTATATGTTTTTAATATTTTATAAATAAATAGTATTAATTTTGCTGTTTATTTTCATGGCGGCTTTTATTCCGTCACCTGTGGCTATGGAACTTTGTCTATAGCTGCCGTTTGCCACATCCCCAATAAAATAAAGCAGCTCTTGATTTTGCAGATCAGAGGAGTTTTTTGTAAGGTTTTCATTAAGAAAATCTCGATTTTCTTCTCTGCCAATCGCAACAATAATATAATCTGTATCCATAATTATACTATCGTCATTGCGAGGAGTGCAGCGACGAAGCAATCTAATACTTTGACTATTTTTTACGATGGATAGATTGCCACGCTCCCGTTGGTCGCTCGCAATGACAGGTTGACTTATTAAATCAACTTGAATATTCTTAATATGTTTAATTTTTCCTGTTTCTTCCGCCCTTTTTTCCAGAAGCGGCAAACATTTGGCTTTGTCGCTTCTGTTTAAGATAACAACTTCAGAAACTTTATAATTATTAACAAGATTTATTGCATAGTCAAAAGCAGTATCTCCCGCGCCGATAATTGCGAATTTTTTCCCCGAGTAGTCTTTTTTCGGCAAATCCGCGATTTCGTAAAATATTTTTTTATTGTCATTCTGAGGCATAGCCGAAGAATCTGTCCATTTTTGAACTGTAGTTGTGTTTATGAGTTGGACAGATCCTTTGCTTCGTTCAGGATGACAGGAGTGCTTAAGATGACAAAAAGTGTTAAGCTCTCTAGGCTTTGTTCCACTGGCAATAACAAGAATTTTTGATGTAAATAAGCCGTTAGTTGTTTCCAGCCGAAAAATCCCCTCCGTAAAAGAAATTTTTTTTACTTCCGATAAAATTGGGGTAATATCTGAAATTTTTAAGTTTGTCTTGAATTTTTCTACTAAATCTTTTCCTGAAATTCCGTTTTCAAAACCTAAATAATTTTCAACAAGATTAGCGTTTCTTAAAAGTCCGCCAATTTGCTTTTTTTCAAACAAAACAGGTTCTATTCCATATCTTTTAAGCTGCACAGCGCAGGAAATTCCTGCAGGGCCTGCTCCTATTATTGCAACTTTACTGTGATTCATGATGTAATTTCCCGCAAATTTCCTCGGCAAGAACCATAGAAGAAACTCCATGCGCTAAATTAAGCAGTGTAGAGGTATGATATATTTCTTTATATGTAACCGTAGCGTCCACACAGAAAAAAGTTTCAAATCCTCTTATAAATGCTCCCCTTGCGGTTGATTCACAGCATAAATGTGTTAACAATCCTGTTATAACAAGCTGTGTAATTCCTTTTTTCTTTAAGAAGTCTTCCAATTGAGTATTATAAAAGGCATCATACTGTGTTTTGTTTAATATAAATGTGTTTAGATTCTCACGCGCACTTTGCTCGCTCAGAATGACGGCATGACTCGTTACAAGCTCAGGAATAATTTTACTTAAATCGCTTTCGGGGGAAATTGTATGTTTCCACCATTTGGACATCATTCCGGCATCTTCAGGGGTATTCATCTGGCGTGTAAAAATGACAGGCAGGTTTTTAACCGCGTATTCTTCGACAAGCTGTTTTATTTTAGGGATTATGGCAGGAGAGGACGGCACAAAAGGAATTGAGGACTCATCGCAAAAATATTTCTGCATATCAATAACTAAAAGAGCAGATTTTTGCGGAATAAATTCCTGTGTTTTTAGCTTCCCTACGATGGTTTTTATATCTTCAAGCATTTTTGATGCTTTATTATCAATCGTTTCAGGAGAAAAATATTGTTCTTTGGCAGCCATAATTTATATTCTGTCTATTTTTTTATTAAATTTTCGATTACTTTTAACTGATATTTTGCGTTTTTAATTTCTACGTCGATAACATTCCTGCTTTCTTCCGCAAATTTGAGTTCGTCAGATATAGAAGATTTTCTTAACCCAAAACCGTTAGAAGATCCTCTTATCCCTTGACTTTTATAAAGAAGATCAAGTCGTTGCCCTGAAATTGTACTTAATTTTTTTATAAGAATATGTAATTGCTCTTTTTTGCATTCAAGATTTAAGCAATGCGACACTGCTTTTCTTTTTGCTTCTTCGAGCTTATCTATACCTAATCCTGAAAGTTTATCCATCAAGTTCCATTTCTTCAATTATTATCAATCTTTGAGAAAACCTCTCCACCAACTTATTTAAATATAATACAATTATTTCATTTTGGTTTTTTGTAAACTCTTTGTGTTTAGGGCTATAACTTGTTAGCGGATGTCAAAATACTCCGATATGCAGATAAAACAGTCTTTTTCCATGTTGGGTTAACATTTGAATTAAAATTTTACAAACCGCTTTAATAAAACACGGGCAAAGTTAGTGGTATTTCTGTGTTTTAAATGTTTAAACAGGATAATTTTATTATCAATCATGGAAGAAATATTTTCAAATAAGCGATTCCATGTCAATTGCGTCTTTATAAACTGTTTTATTCTCCAAAACGCATGCCGAATCCATGTAAGCATGTATTTTGTTTTTAAAAAATTCTTAAAAAAAATTTACGTTTATTTTTTGTAAATTTTTTTAAAGCAGGAAGAAATATAAATAAATTCTTTCAAAACCTCAATTTAAAAGCGTTTCACATGCTTAATATTTCTTAAAGTTTTTTGAAATGTAAATTGTTTCACTAATATACGCAATTGTTGAATAATTTTAGTTTTTATATAGATATGAATAAATAATTAAAACAAAGAAAGGAAGGTGCCGGTACAGTAATAACAGTAAGTTAACTATTACATATTAGAGAGAGAATTATATTTAAAAAACGTGTATTTAGTTTAAAAAGGAGTATAAAAATCAAATTTTGAGTTACTACAAATAGAAAACGGAGGATTTAATCAAACAAATATTTGAATAAAAAGAGATGATGTTAACATCATCTCTTTTTTGTTACTCGAATCATGAAATTGCTAAAATTTGCATGAATAGTGAAATTGTCATTCTGAGGAACGAAGTGACGTGAGAATCTATTTATGGCGAGCTTTGCTCGCCTCAGACAGATTGTTACGTCGGGTTTTTAACCCTCCTCACAATGACAATAAAAAATAGTAGGCTTAAATTTTAAGCATTTTATCGATAGCACTAAAAGCTTTTTCGGCTATGTGTTTGTCAACGGTGATTTCCGGTTGTTCTGTTTCCAGCGAAATTAAGATGTCTTCAAGTGTTGTCCATTTCATATTCTCGCAAATTGCTTTTTCGGAAGCGAGTATAAAAGTTTTTTCGGGATAATCACGCTGCAATCTGTCTACAACGCCTTTTTCCGTTGCAATTATAAAAACTTTCGCGCTGCTTTCTTTTATCCTTTTCATTATGCCTGAAGTACTTCCAATGTAATCAGCAAGCTTTATAACACTTGTATGGCATTCAGGATGAACAAGTACTTCTGCATCAGGGTATTTTGCTTGTTTTTCAAAGATATCTTCAGGTCTTATTCGCATATGCGTCGGGCAGTAACCGCTATAACAAATGATTTCTTTGTCGGGCAATTGTGATGCAACATAAGCCCCCAATCCTCTGTCAGGGACAAATAAGATTCTTTTATCCGGCAAAGATTGAACAACTTTGACAGCGTTGGCGCTCGTGCAGCATATATCAGATTCCGCTTTAATTTCAGCAGTTGAGTTTACGTAACATACGACAGGCGATTCGGGATATTGCGCTTTAAAGGTTTTTAACTCTTCTGTATTAATCATATCAGCCATCAGGCATCCTGATTCCAGCCTTGGAAGAATCACTTTTTTCTGTGGAGAAAGGATTTTAGCTGTTTCTGCCATAAAGTATACGCCGGCAAAAATAATAATATCCGCATCGGTCTTAGCCGCCTGCTGGCTTAATGATAACGAATCTCCCACAAAATCCGCAACCTCGTCAATTTCGATATTTTGATAGCAATGAGCTAATATAACAGCGTTTTTTTCCTGTTTTATTTTCTTAATTTTGTTTATTATGTCGATTTTATTCATAAGTATATTTTACTCAAATTTGATTATTTTTGTTGTGATTGCGAGCCGTTTAGCACCGGAATAAACTAAAATTTATCTTTAGAAGCAATCTTTTAAACCCGCAATAATAGCTAAAAATTGAGTATTTATGATAAATCCTGTATTCAATGTACATTCAAGAGGCTTTCTATATTGTAAAATAAAATATCATATTGTAAACTTTTCATAATTAAGGAATTTATTAAATTAAATGGAATTTTTAAGAAAAATAATTAATAAAATAAGCCCCGGAGTTAAAAAAGGTGTAGGAGTATATCTTTCTCCTTCTTCAACCCTGGAAATTGTAGAGTATGATTATGATCTGGGAGAAATAAACAATTACAATAAAATTGATTTTGAATATAATTCTGTTCAAAGAGAAATAAATATTGAAAATTTTGAAATAGCATTGCAAAATATTTTGAAACGATTTGATATTTCACCACAAATTCCTGTTACGTTAACGATTCCAAGCATTTTTATTAATAAAAAAATTCTTCCTTTAGATCTTGCAGGCGAAGAAATACAGACGGCTTTAACTTCAGAAACTGAAAAAAATTATCTTTTTAAAAGAGCAGAACCTGCTGTAAGCTGGAATATTATTTCCACAGACAAAGAAAGTCAACTTAATACAATTCTTTATTCAGCTCTTCAAAAAAATCTTATTGAAAGAATAGAGGACGTATTTAAACGGCAAGGTTTGAAGCTTATTTCTTTTGAAACAGCTTATGCAGCTTTTATTAGAGGGATTTCTGTTTCAGGGTTAGTTGATGATTGTATTGAAAAGAACTTAAACTGGTGCACGTTATTAATAAAAAATAATATTCATTCCGTAATAACTTTAAAAGGTAATCAAGTTTTAAACATTATAGAAACCCCTCTTGCTTTAAATTCTTTTGAAACAGATGATTTGTATCCTGCTTTATCTTCCAGCTTAATTGAAAAAATGCAGGATGCTCCGGTAGAATCATTATTAATTGCTAATTATTCAAACATTGTCGATATAGATAATTTAATTACTAATTTTGACTTTAAATGTCCTGTCGTAAAAATTAATAATAATTGTTATAAAGGAGAGGCTTTATTTACTTTCACACCTTATGGTCCCAGTTCTTATAGTGAGGCTGTTAATCCTGAAGCAATCGTTATTAATCCGGAGGTAATTGGTTCTTCCTGTTGGAAAATGGCTCCTATAAAGTTTGGATTTAATTTTTTAAACTCAAAAGGACAGGATGAAATGCCAGGATTTCTTGCAAGTCTTGGAGTGGCGGGAAATCCTCTACATGTCATTTTACTCGGTTTAATTGCAGCAGCATTTGTGCTGGTAACTTTAATAAGTTTAATAGCGATGCCTATAAATGCTTCTCTGGAAGAACAATATAAGCAACTTTTCGTAAAATGCGAACAATACAAACAAAAATTTGATAAACCTCAAACAAAAGTATTTAATTTGTTTGATGTTGTAAAAACAGGCTTTTCAAATAATGAAAAAATTATAACTTCTTATGATGCAATAAGTGGTGTAATACCGGAAAAAGTTTGGATTACATCAATAGGCATAGATGAAGATTTAAATGCAAGTATTCAAGGTAAAGCATATAATGTTGAAGATATTGTAAGTTATTATGAAAATCTTTTAAGTGTCTCAAAATTTAATAATTTTAAGATTAAATCAATAAAGGTAATTGGAGAAAATATAGGAACAACTAATACTCCCGATGTAAGCGTTAATACCGTTGGAAATAATCCGGCTCCTCCACCTCAAGATAATTCGATGTCTTCTGCAATGCAGCCGTCACAGGATGGTTCGCAAATGCTTCCGCCTCCGCCGCCTTCTGTGGGAGTAGGAAGTACGATGGCTTCTATTGAAGGTCCAAAATATTATGAATTTGATTTTGGAAATCCTGCAGAAGTACCTGCCGTAACTACAGGCGATGCAACTCAGGGGCAACAAAAAGGACTTTTATCAGACCTTTCAAAAAACTTAAAATTGGGAAATTAAATAAGAGTATAAAAAATGGATTTAAATAATTTAAAAAAAATTGATTTTAAAAAAATAATAAATCTTGTTAAAAGCAATTATGATAAAGATGCGGGATTGTTTACAGTTGTATTTGTTTTGATAGTTTTTTTCGGGATAAAACAGTTTGTTCAGCCGGCTTTAACTCAACTTAATGATAACATGACAAAAGTTAGTCAAAAAAAAGAAGAATTAAAAAATTATGAAGATCGGGAAAAATTTATGTTATCTCCTGAATCTGAAAAAACAAAGAAAAATTTACCTATAAATATTTATAAAGCTCCTTATCCGGGTATGGATACAGAATCTGCTTCGGTTGAGCTTGTTCAGGAAATTATTAAAATAATTAAAGAAACAGGAAATAGTAGAATTAATCAGGTTAATTTTACAACGCAGGAATTAAAAGATGATGCCGGCACAAATTCAACCGACTATAGCATATTGAGTTTGAATTTATCAATAGAAGGTCCTTTTGAAGCTCTTCAAAATATGTTAAATGAAATTTATCTTATGAATTATCTTGTGGTTATAAAAAAAATTGATTCAAAACCGATAGATAATTATAATTATGATTTTATAAAAACAGATTTAATATTAGACCTTTATATAAAATTAAATGTTTCTTCAAATCCGGCAGATATGAGGAATGGATCTGCAATCCTGGGTGATTCAATGCCAGGTAATGCGGCTATTCCTGGTTCGTCGTTGCCGGCTGCGGGAAATTAGCTAATAAATTTACAAAGTCATTGCGAAAGGACTCCACTTTTTCTGACTAAATATCAGAAAAAGAAGGAGGAGGTAAAGCCTCGATGTGGCAATCTATTTTATTGTCTTTTTGATATTTAGGTAGTGGTATAAAGTGAAGTGTTGTCATTGCGAGGTTTGAAAAGCCGAAGCAATCGCAAGATTATGTAAAATTATGAGATTGCTTCGCTCACAATGACAGGTTTGGCTTTTTATAAATTCCAGTTGTTGGTGAACATGTTTCGGTTGCCTGTTTGACACGAATAACAGATATTTGGTTCCAAATAGAATTTTTTAGAGGATTCGGAAAGGGTGTTTCCGACTTTTCCTCGCGGATCATTTAAAAGAGCGGGGCATACATATATACCGGTGTCTGTTACCACGCGGGAATTTGTACAATCAAACAGATTGATATTGCAGTTTTTAACCCCTTCTTTTGTAACGATGTCGTCTTCTTCATAAGAAGAATAATTTTTTTCGTATTCTCCCGCTTTAATAACAGGAATTATTTTTACATTAATATCTGTCGGTTGAAAATCAAGTTTTGATAATAAAGTTAAAAAACCTTCTTTTAAACTGTTTTCATCTTCATTCCAAATGTTAACCGCGGAAATTATCGGATTAAAGCCATGATTTACAAGGTTTTCTACGCCGGACATTATTTTTTTGAAAGAGCCTTTTCCTCTTATCTCGTCGTTTTTAGCTTCTGTATAATGATCTAAACTTATTCTGAAAATTAGTTCATAATCATGATCCTGTTCTATTTGTCTTAAAAATCTTGCTTTTTTGTCATTAATTAATGTTCCGTTAGTTACTATTGTTACATTTGTAATTTTTAAACAATGTCTTATTATATTGTTTATGTCGCGATTAAGAAATGGTTCTCCTCCATATAAATAAATTTCTTCAATCGGAGTATTTTTTACTCCGTTGAGTGCTGTTTTTATTTTGTCCAGATTGAGAAATCCCCTTGTTTTATTTGTTTGACTACAACTTAAATAGCAGTGTCTGCATTTTAAATTACATGTAAATCCTGATACTAATAACCAAATATTACTTAATTTTTTTAATTCGGTTGATGGTGCTTGAAAGTTCAGTTGTGTTAACATTTTCTCCTCCTAATAAGTAAAAACTATAAGTTTTACTTTTTAAACATTTAGTTTTTCATTGTTTTCATTCTATGCAAAGCATAAAGATTTTAATATAACTCTGCTAACCAATGTCGCTGCTATAGTTATGCTACTAGTTTTAAGTATTGGCGGTATAATAAGATGGTGAACATATGGGTATAATATTTAAATTTTGAAGAGTATGCAAAGCATTGTTTAGCTTATATACTGTAGTAAAAATAGATATTATAAATAAGGAGAAAATTGTTGGTAAACGAAAATTCTTACAAAATGGCATGTGCTATAGCTAAAATTCTTGATAATAAACTCGCAAAAGATATAACTATTTTGAATATCAGAAATGTTTCCACAATAGCGGATTACTTTGTAATTTGCAGTGCCGATACAACTACGCAGGTAAAAGCTTTTTCAGGATATGTCGAAGATTTAGTTGAGAAAGTTTTTGAAGTAAAGCCTAAAGGGATTGAAGCAGATCTGAAAAACAGGTGGCATTTGCTGGATTATGGCGATATTATCGTGCATATTATGCATAGAGAAGAAAGAGAATTTTATACAATAGAAAAATTCTGGAGTCATGCCTGCAAAATTAATCGGGAAGAATGGGAAAAAGAAGCCTCTGAATTGTCATTCTGAGGGCTTTAGCCCGAAGAATCTGTCCAATTATTGAGTCTGTCATTGCGAGGAAGCGCGAAGCGCCGACGCGGCAATCTAAATAATGGGCAATGATAACAAATGAATTTTGGATTGCTTCGCTTCGCTCGCAATGACAAAAGAATATTTTAAAGTTCTTTGTATTTTATAAGGCTGTATATCGCCGTTAATAAAATCAAATTCGGAGTCCATGCTGCTAAAAATGGAGTAAGAACTCCTGTTTGCGCGAGCAAATCAAGAAACGGCAAAATTATGTAGTAAACAAAGATTAAAGCAACACCTATTGAAAAGCCTACGAATCTTCTTTCTCTAGGTCGGCTAAATCCTAATAAAACACCGCATACGGCAAAAAACAGGCATCCGAGTGAATGAGCAAAACGCTGATAGTATTTGCTTAGCGCAAATCTGTATTCATCATCCATATCAACCGATTTTAAAACAGCCATATAGTTGTTAAGCTCTGCATTGGTCATTTCTTTTGCTCTTTTTGTTGAATAAAAAAGGAGTTTAGAGGCTTGTTCAGCGGTTTTTCCGTCTAAAACCCTCATTTTATTAAAAGGAATTATTTTTTCATAAACGCCGTTTGGCGCAATTTTATATTCAATTCCTTTGTTTAAAACCCAGTATCCTTTTTTGATTACGGCATTATCGGCTGTAATTATAGATTTAATGAGCGGTGTATCAGAGCTTACAATATCAGAAAACATTAAATATTTTATTGAATAAATAGTACTTCCGTTATAGCCGCCTATTATAAGCACATTTTTGGGTTTTCCCGCCGCGGTTTTATCCATATACACAAAATGGCTTTGAAAAATTTCTTTTTTGATTTTTTTAATTCCATAATTGCTGTAAGGAATTAAATCTTTGTAGACAAAATAGCAAATTCCCGCGCCAATAACACTTAAAATTATTATCGGAACAAACAATCTTTGAACACTGACACCGATGCCCCTTATTATGGTAAGTTCAGAATCTTTGCTCAGCCTGTCAAAAACAAATAAGCTTCCTATCATTAATCCGACAGGAATGGCTTTTCCTAAAATTTCAGGAATTTCGAGGAAAAAAAGTTTTACGGCTGTTTCAAGAGTAATCTGCCCGTAAATTGTATTTCTTATGATTTTGAACAGGATTTCCGGAGATATCCAGATTACAATAAACAAAATTATCCCGACCAGAGTAGCGGTTAAGACTTGTTTAAATATGTATCTGTCAAGAATAGTCATTTTTTTGTTTTTGTTCCTTATTGTCATTGCGAGCGACCAACGGGAGCGTGGCAATCTATACATATTGGCAATTTTGTGAGATGGATTGCTTCGTCACTGCGTTCCTCGCAATGACCACAGGTGAAGAAGAATTAAAGCTCAAAATCCTCTCCTAAGTAGAATTTTTTGGCAATTTCATCTTCGGCAACTTCCTGGCTGGTACCCTGCACTTTTATACAGCCGTCAAAAATTATATACGCCCTGTTTGTTATAGACAGGGTTGCTTTTGGGTTGTGGTCTGTTAAAAGAAC
>DNRP01000022.1:3427-7286 GCA_003499955.1 Cyanobacteria bacterium UBA9971 | reverse complement strand
CCTTCCTGCACAGGCGCTAAACACAAAAAAGTCCTCGGCAAAATTTCTTATCCGTAAATTAAAAAGCTATTTGGTTAAAATTTCTTTCTGAAACTGTCATTGCGAGGACTTTAGTTCGAAGCAATCCAAAAAAATAAAATTGAATTTAGATTGCTTCGACCCTCTTCTTTTCTGATATTTAATCAAAAAAGCGGGTTCCCTGCTCGCAATGACAATCTGATACTAATTCGCAGTCAAACAAGTATTTTGCTTTTGTCATCCTGAGGCGAAGCCGAAGGATCTGTCCCTTTTAGAATTATAGCCATATTTGCAATCTGGATAGATTCTTCGGGCTAAAACCCTCAGAATGACAATCCAAGGTTTTTACTTCATAGAATGAGAATTAGTAGGAGTTTTTAACCAGATGGATTCTTAAGAAACATTAAGAAAGATTTAAAAATATTAATAACCAAAAAACTAAGGCCTGATAAGGATTTTGATTAAAAAAACAGCGGAGATTGCCATTACAACATGTAAAATGTTATTAACTATCTATCAAAAACATGTTTATAATTTGAAAAATTGGGCATATAAGTTTTATAGGTTTATCCTAATATGCATATTTTTTCACCAATTTTAATTTTAAATTTACTTAATGGTTGTTGGAGTGAAATCGATGTCGTTTGCCATGGATGACTTAGGCATGTCTTATGGAATAGACCCTGCCCTACAAACCAAACTCGCTGAAGAAACCAGAAAGGTTGATAAAACAGCCGATGTTAAACCTTCAGACTCTCCACAAAAAGAGCCTGAAGTTAATGATGTGTTTGAATCAACACAACAAAAACAGGATTTGGTTAAAACAACCTTTGAAACTGTTCAAGAAGAATCTACAGCTATTGATATTACAAATGAAGCTCTTAATAAACTATCTTCTTATGTTGCAGATATTAAAAAATCTATCGAATCAGACGAGAATGAAGAGAGTTCCGGAAAAAAAATTGATGAAAACTACGAAAAAATTAATCAAGTCGCCAGAGAAACTTCTTTTAACGACACGAAATTAATTGAAGAATCAGAAAATAAAATTTCTCTCAAAGAAATGCAAATTCCTGATATTAAAGACCTCAAAATAGATACTCCCGAACAAAAAGAAGAATCTGTTAAAAAACTCGATGACATACTAAATAATATAAAAAATAAAGAACAGGAACTTCTTGTTCAACAGGAAGAAATTACCCAAAGAATAAATAAAAACAGCCTTATTGAACTTAAAGTTGCTTCTGCCTCAGAAAAAGAAGTAGAAATAGAAGTAGAATTAGAAAAAGAAATAAAAAAAGAAGAAGCAGACTCGGCAGAAAAATTGAAAGAATCAACGATTAAAGATATAAATGATGCTCCTAAAAAAAGCATAAAAATGCACATACAACATCTTGATAGAAATTTACTGCTTGCCATGCTAAGCTTAAGGAGCGCTTAAGCTTTTTACTCAAAATTTCTAAAAGATGTCTGAAAAAAAGAGGAATTAGAAAATAATGCCTTTTGACGGAATATCATATAGTGAACCGGGGTATAAAATAACCCCTCCTGCTGAAATGAACATTCATGCAGAAATGTCTGCTAAAACGCAGGCGCAAACTTTTGTAAAAAAACTGGACGGAAGCCATAAAGTCCAGCCTGACGGTAAAAATAAAAAAGACACCAAAAATCAGGACTCAAATAATGAAGAAACAAAAGACGAAGATTTTCTTGATGAAAATTCTCCTGAATTTGTAAATAAATCCCAAAAAACAAAAAAATTTAAAGTGTATTTTAATCAATTAAACGATATGGTAGAGCTTATTGACAGGGAAACAGGCAATATTATTGAAACAATTTCACCAAATGATCTATTAAACCTTGTTTCCAAAAGCAAAACAGCTTCCGGAATTTTAGTTGACAGAAGAATATAAATAAAAATAATTTTTATATAGGAGAAATTTATTTAATAAAAGTTTAAAATAAATATAGATGTCTATTTATATTTTATGTTAATTTAAATTAAATACCTGCCTAAAAATGAGGGTTAGACGATTAAAAGGTTAATTAATGAATCCATATCTTAAACAATATCAAACAAACCAAATACAAACAGCAAGTCCTGAAAAAATACTTATAATGCTTTATGACGGGGCAATTCAGTTTTTAAACAAAGCAAAAAAAGAACTTGAAAATAAAAATATTCAGGAAGTTCATAATAATATTCTCGGAGCTCAAAAAATCATCTCCGAATTTATGAACACGCTTGATATGGAGATTGGCGGAGCAACAGCCGTTAATCTATATAATTTGTATGAATATATGCACTTCAGGCTGGTTCAGGCTAATATAAAAAAAGATGTTACGATGATAGATGAAGTTCTTGTTCATTTAAAAGACCTGAAAGCTACATGGGAAGAAGCAATAAGAATTGCAAACAAGGAAAAAACCGTCGTTAATATTCTTGATGATGAAGAAGAAAATGAAAACGAGGATTCGTTTCAAAGAGCATGAACAAAGAAATAAAAAACATTTATGAAAAAATTCTTGAATTAAACTTTCAAATAAATTCATTGCTTAATGATTTTCCTCCTAAAGAAAATTTTGACAATTTTAACGAAAATTTACAAAATTTTCTTGAACAAAAAGATATATTTATTCAAAAATTAATTTCCATAAAAGAAAGCTCGGAAGAAGAGTTTAAAAAAATTGATTTAAAAGAAATTTCTGAACAAGTTAATAAAATTGAACATGAAAATTTAAAACTTATTCAGGAAAAAAAAGTTTATTTATCAGAAGAATTGAATAAATCCAATAAAGCCGCAAAAGCTTTGTCTGCTTATAAATTTAATAAGCAAAATGAACCGCGGCTTTTTGACGAAACTGATTAATTTTTGTGATAACATACTTATAATAGGCTGTCATTGCGAGGAGGCAGCAAAGCTGCCGACGTGGCAATCTATCCTATTCGTTCGCGAAAAAAGTCTTTTAGATTGCTTCGGTAGATTAATTTTAATTTATAATCAATATTTCATGCCTCGCAATGACAATTAAAAAAAACGAGGTGTGAGATGGCGGAAGTTATTTATACAAAAAGCAAAACCGGCAGAAGAGGAATAAAATTTCCGGCTTCCGGTGTTGCAGAAAAAGATTTATCAAAATTTATTCCTGAAAACCTCTTAAATAAAGAGAAAATCAAGTTGCCGGAATTAACGGAACTTGATGTGATGAGGTATTTTATAAACCTGTCACAGAAAAATTTTTCTATTGATAATGTATTTTACCCGCTCGGATCCTGCACAATGAAATATAACCCAAAAATAAACGAGTATACAGCAGGCTTGGACGGATTTACAAATATTCATCCCGAACAAAATGAAGAATTTGCGCAGGGTGCGCTGGAATTAATGTACAATCTTCAAGAGCAGCTTAAAGAAATTACAGGAATGGATGCGATTTCGCTGCAACCGGCTGCGGGCGCGCATGGCGAATTTGCGGGAATGCTTATTGTAAAAAAATATTTTGAAAAAATAGGCGAAAAAAGAACAAAAGTAATAGTTCCCGATTCTTCTCACGGAACAAATCCCGCTACAGCAAAGATGTGCGGATTTGATACAATAGAAATCAAATCAAATTCAGAAGGTATTGTTGATATTGAAGAACTTAAAAAAGTTCTTGATAATGAAACAGCCGCCATAATGATGACAAACCCTAATACTCTCGGGCTTTTTGAAGAAAACATACTCGAAATTTCAAAACTTGTCCATGAAGCCGGAGCGCTTTTGTATTATGACGGAGCTAATCTTAACGCAATAATGGGCATTACAAAGCCGCGCATTATGGGATTTGATATAGTTCATCT
>DNRP01000022.1:0-3398 GCA_003499955.1 Cyanobacteria bacterium UBA9971 | reverse complement strand
GGAGTTCTTGTAAGAGCTTATACTTACATCCTTATGATGGGAGGAAAAGGACTCAAACAAGTAAGCGAAGATGCTGTTCTTAACGCAAATTATCTTAAAGAAAAGCTTAAAAAGACTTATAAACTTCCTTATGACAGAACTTGTATGCATGAATTCGTTCTTTCCGGCGATCTTCAAAAAGAAAAAGGCGTAAATACTATGGGCATAGCAAAAAGGCTTATGGACTCCAATATTCATCCTCCTACGGTTTATTTCCCGTTGATTGTTCATGAAGCAATGATGATTGAGCCTACAGAAACCGAATCAAAAGAAACTCTTGATAATTTTGTTGAAGTTATGGAAGAAATCAACAGGGAAATCAACGAAGACCCCGAACTTGTACTCGAAAGACCTGTAAAAACCCCTGTTTCAAGAGTTGATGAAACGCTTGCAGCCAGACAGCCCAATTTGAGGTTTTGCGAATAATGAAATTTTATAAAATTATATTAACNNACCGTAAGCTACCAACTTCACCCGCCAAAATCAGAATTAATGAAAAGGGCTGAAAAAATTGGTGATTTTTCAAAAATTTCAAAAGATTATAACGTAACAAAAGCATTAAACGTTATAGGCGTAACTTCTATAGTTGCAGAACACCCTAAAACAGGACAATATATGGCAATAATAGATCCGGGATGGACTATGAATATTACAAAAACTGATATCCAGACAGGCAGCCTTGGAAAAAAACTTACAGATTATGCTTTAAAAGCATCTTCGCCAAACATAAAGCTGAATAAGCTTGAAATTATGCCTAAAGGAAATTTCAAAGCATTTAATCAATCTGTTCCTTATGCGCAAATAAAAGTAAAAATTTCGGGACTTTCTTCAGAAACAACTTATGAAGGAATAATAGCGATTGTTTCAAAAGACGGAACCAACAAAAATAAACTTATTGTTTCACTAAATAAAAGTGGGGCTTTCAAACAAAAAATCGCGGAAAATTTCTTTAAAAATGTAAAACTTCTATAAATAAAAAAACTCCTTTTCAGGAGTTCTTTTTTAGGCTACAAGGTTCAGTCCTTCTTCTTTTTCAACTTTATTTTTTGTGTCTCTTGGGACATAGAAGGGGCTGGAACCTTTTCTGTCTTTGGATAAATTCATACTTTCAAGTACTTTTGCAGGATTATTTAATGCGGAAAGATTTTTTAAACCGGTAAAATCAGGCTGTTCTGCGTTTATATGAACTATTCCATTTCTAAACTGCGCAATATTATTTACTACATCGCTGGCTGCTTTTGAATTTAATGCATTTACAGCGGAAAGTGTTTTTTGTGAAAGTTGAAGGTCATAGCCGGAGGTATTTGTTGCTGCAAGTTTAACTGCGTTGGTATCACTGGTTGCGTTTGAGCCAAAAAGACTTACATCAAGATTTCTTCCTAAGTTCAATCCGCTAAAAATTGATGGGTTTGAAGAAATAGTAGAAGTTTTTGTTGAAAGAATTTCCTGAGCTACTTTTGAGAGTTCGGCGCCGGAAATAGTTTCTGCCGGTTTTGCAAATATGTTTTGATTAATTGTGTTAATACCCAAAGCCATTTGCTCTCCTTAGTTTTTCTTTTTGCCCACATATTATTTATCGGCTTTAGTTTATTTTTACTTTAGGAATCATGANNAAATATTAAAATATGTTTACAATTAATAAAGTAACAGATTAGATTGTCATTCTGAGGAGCAAAGCGACGTGAGAATCTATTCCATTTGTTAATAACACTTTATAGATTGCCACGTCAGCGCTTTGCGCTTCCTCGCAATGACGACCTGAGTAGTTACTGTTTCATGGCAAGCTGATGTTTGTTATAAATTTCTTCGGCAAGCATATCGAGCCTTTTATAAGTTTCTTCACGGGGAAGACCTTTTACAAAAACAGGTTGAATAACTTCTGCTTGTATGTTAGGCAGCATAGCTTTAATCTGTTCGCCCATTTTCTCGCCAAGAGCTCCCGCCCAGCCATAAGAGCCTACTGCTGATAAAAATTTAACATTAGGTCTTAACGCATTTACTATATAAGCCGCGTAAGCCGCATTAGGATGAGGCGCAGACAGCACCATAGAAGCCCCGACCACTATAGTCGTTGCATCAACAAGAGCCATAGCTAATTCCCCGAGGTCAGTCGCAGGAAGATTAAACGGAATAACTTTTATCCCTTTTGAAATAAGCTCATCGGTAAGATATTGCACCATTTTTTCCGTATTTTCGTACATAGAAACATAAGGAATAACAACTTCGTTTTTGATTTCATCAGAAACCCAATCTCTGTGGGCATCCAAGATGAATTTGGGATTTGAATAAAGCGGTCCATGGCTTGGCGCGATAATTTCAATGTCTAAAGCACTTATTTTTGCAAGATGTTTCTTAACATGCGTTCTGAAAGGCATCATTATTTCTGCGAAATATCTTTTTGCCGGTCCGTAAACTTCATTTTCTGATTTCACGAACAAATCGCTTGTCGCCAGATGTGATCCCGTAAAATCGCACGTAAAAAGAATTTTATCTTCCACAAGATGGGTAAACATAGTATCAGGCCAGTGTACCCATGGTGCCATAATAAACGAAAGAGTTTTATTTCCAAGTGAAATTGTCTCTAAATCAGTTATAATAATGAATTTATCTTCGTTTAAAGGCAGCGAAGACATTAAAATTTCTTTGCACTTGGCGTTTGTTACTATTTTTGCCTCGGGATAAATTTCCAATAATTGCGGAAGTGTTCCTGAATGATCCAGTTCTCCGTGATTGGCAATGATATAATCAAGGGTTTTAATATCTAATTTTTTCAGGTTGGCGATAAGTTCGTGCGATTTTGCGGGATAAACCGTATCTATAAGCGCAGTTTTCTCACTTCCCTGTATCAAAAACGAATTATAGCTTGTTCCTTGAGGAAGCGGGATAAGTTTATCAAAAAGCCTTCTATCCCAATCTATTGCCCCGACTGCTATAACATCAGATTTTACATATCTGACAGTCATTCTATATCTCCTTTTCAAACAATTCTTTGCCAACTCCGCAAAGAGGGCATACCCAGTCTTCCGGTAAATCTTCAAAGGAAGTTCCCGGTTCAATTCCACTGTCAGGGTCACCTATTGCAGGATCATAAATATATCCGCAAACTGTACAAACATATTTATCCATTTTAATTTTCTCCTTTTATCTTTTATCTTTTATCTAATGTGCTATTTTTCCACAAAAAATCTTTTAAAAACATTCTCTAAACATTTATATTATTAATATCCATAAATATTAACATCAATAATAATTTTAGCTTTTTAAATTAATAAATTGTTAATAATTAAAATTTAATTAGGCAATTTTTTTTCTTTTCATGTTTTGTCTTATTAAGTTGATAGATTATTTTTTTAAAGGAA
>DNRP01000169.1 GCA_003499955.1 Cyanobacteria bacterium UBA9971 | reverse complement strand
GCCGAATTAATAGATAAAGCTGTAACAAAATATGGATTAGGTCCAAATGTAGGATTTAGGGCTGTTCTTGATAACCAGAAAGATATGTTTAAAGATGAAATCAAAAAAGATAATGATATTTTTACAAAAAATGCTGAACATATCACAAAATTAATAACAAATTTCAATAAAGGTTTTATAACCGAATATGTTGATAATTATAAAAAATATGCCGAAGCAACTGAAAAAAATGACGGCAAAGGTGGTAAAGGCGGAAATAATCTTTCCGGTGAAGAATTTAAGAAACTTCATGATGATTGGCTGAAAAGAACCGGCAAAGANNGAAGAAAGAATAAATGGTAGACATTCATCTATTATTGACATGAAAACGTCATATAAAGATGTGATTAAACAATCTACTTTATTTAAAGCTTAAAATTAATCCGGCTTGAATTTAAATACATCCATTTGTTTGTCTTTGATAAGATAAATTCCTCTGGAATAAAGCTTGAAATTTTTATTTTCAAGGACTCCAAGCCTGCTTTTTAAAAGTTCGCTTAAAAGAATTTCTCTATCACCGCAAAGATTCAAAATTGCAGATGTTATATCAAAATCAACCTGTGCGCTTGTATCACTGTAACTACAATGACAGGCGATTTCATAGCTGAATTTTATATTTAAATCATTCATCCCTTTATTAACTTCTTCTATACGCTCAATGAAAAATGGCAAATATTCCAGAAATTTGTCTATATCTGAAAAAATATAATTATTTAACCCCCTTGTTCCTTCAAGATTTCCAAAAGGCTTGGCGGAAAACTTTTTATAAACATTTTTTAATGAAGTTTCATAAGAATCAACTAATCCAACAGAGAAAAAGTCATCTTCCTCTCCTTTTATAAGATAAGATTCTTTGGTTTGATTTTTTGTTAATTTCAAAACCACATAGACTGTATTATTTTTCACTACTTCATTTATAAAAAACTGTTTTTCTTCCTGTTTTTTTCTGATTACTTCCTGCATTTTCACTTTATTCTTAATTTTTTCGGTAATTTTAATAACAAAATCCAATATATTCCCAATCAAAGTAAACATAAATGCTATACATAAAATCATTACCGCAAAAAGCAAAATTGTATAATCTACCGTATAATCATTTTCATATGTAATTTTATATTCAAGATAACTTTTGAAAGGCAAAATCAAAGGATCAATAAAACTGCCTAATATAGTTATAAATGGTTTAACAATATCAAGATTTATAAGAGTTAATGACCAATAAAATACTACTATAGGCAAGAAAATAAATAATATGCCTTCAATAAGTTTAGATAATCCTTTTAAAAATTTAATCAATCTATAACCCCAACAAAAAATTCCCAGCTACAAATTTTCCTATATATTATTCAGTTTAACAATAATTTTAAAAATTGTATAGATTAAAATAACAAATTGTCAATTAATCTTACATTTTTTATTTTTGCAGCTATAGCTACAAGAGTATTTTCTCTTAGTCTGTCAACTTTTTCAAGTGTATTAGCATCTAAACATTCAAGATATTCAAGTTTCGCGTCAGGATGAAGCAGATGTAAAGCATTATTAACAACTTCTTTGCTTGAAGTAATTCCTGCCTCGTAACTTTCTTTAATATTCCTAAGAACTTTTGATAAAGTTAAAGCTTTTTGTCTGTCTTCTTCGGATAAATATGCGTTTCTGGAACTTAGAGCAAGTCCATCAGCATCTCTAACAATAGGACAGCCAATAATTTCAACGGGAACATCTAAATCTTTTACCATTTTTTTTATTATTATAAGCTGCTGAGCATCTTTTTGCCCAAAATAAGCTTTATCAGGCTGAACAATATTAAGAAGTTTCAAAACAACCGTTGCAACACCGTTAAAATGTCCTACTCTTGATTTACCGCAAAGTTTGTCCTGATATGATAAAGGAGGAACTATTGCAGTAAATATATCCGCTTCAGGATACATTTCTTGAGGAGTTGGAGCAAAAATTAAATCAACATTGTTTCTTGCACAAATTTCTTTGTCAGATTCAAGTTGTCTGGGGTATTTATCGTAATCTTCATTAGGTCCAAACTGAATTGGATTTACAAAAACACTTACAACTACTCTATCGCATTCATCTGAGGCTTTTTTTATCAGACTTTCATGTCCTGAATGAAGAGCGCCCATTGTAGGAACCAAGCCTATAATAAGCCCCTGTTTTTTCCAGTCATTTATTTGATCTCTTAAAAGTTTTATTTCAGTNNGGAAATTTTGAAGAAATGACATCTTCAATATAATCAGAAACCGCTTTTTCTGTTATTTCGCTAATCTTCGCATATTTTCTCGCAAATTTTGGAGTAAAATCTTGATATTTTCCTAAGATATCATCAATTACAAGGATTTGACCGGAGCAATAACGCCCCGCGCCTATTCCAATTGTAGGAATTGAAAGATTTTCCGTAATATATTTTGCAGATTCTTCAGGAACCATTTCAAGCACAAGCCCAAAAGCTCCGGCTTTTTCTATTGCTTTAGCCTGTTCCAGTATTTTTTCCGTAGTTTCAAAGTTTTTGCCTTGAACATTATATCCGCCAATAGTATTCAAAAATTGCGGAGTAAAGCCCAAATGCCCTAATACAGGGATGCCGGATTCAACAATGCTTTTTATACAGTTGATTATATGCTCGTAACCGCCTTCCAGTTTTATTGCATTAGCCCCTGCTTCTTTAATAAAACGACTTGCATTCAGCAACGCTGTTTTTTCATCGGACTGATAACTCATAAAAGGCATATCTGCAACAACCATTGCCCTCTTTACAGCTCTTGTAACAGATTTTGTATGGTGCAGCATTTCTTCCATAGTAACCGAAAGCGTATTTTTATACCCCAAAGCAACCATAGCAAGAGAATCACCTACAAGTATAAAGTCAATTCCGCTATTATCAAGTGCTTTTGCAGTTGAATAATCATATGCAGTCAATGCGGTGATTTTTCTGTCAAGTTTTTTGTATTTTAATAATTTATTTACGGTAATAGGTTTTAAATCATTCATCTCAATCAGACCCTAGTCATCGTGTTCTTCACAGAATTCACATGTTTCATCGCTGGAATGTTTGTCAGATGCTTTGTACCAGCTGTAAATTATTCTGGTAATTCTTTTTGCGCTGTGACGTACAAAGCCTTCGCTGTTTTCATCTGTTAATCTTCTTATTAAGACTTTTAATCCAAGTTCTTTGACTTTTTCCAAATCATGTTTTACAGGAAATGAGTTAGCTTCTTTATATTTATTCGCTAAATTTTCAGGCAATGTATCATTTATAAGCACGGTATCAATAATATTTTCGTGTTTGGAATGGTCTAATATTGCTTTCACATGGTCATATACAGAATAATTATCTGTTTCTCCCGGTTGAGTCATAATATTACAAATATAAATTTTCTTAGCAGTCGAAACAGATATAGCTTTTGTTATTTCAGAAATCAAAAGATTAGGTATTACGCTGGTATAAAGACTTCCGGGACCCATTATAATAATATCGGCGTCTTCTATAGCATAAATTACATCATCAAGCGCTTTTAAATTATCAGGAGTTGCCCCCAATCTTTTAATTTTTCCACAGGCATCGGGAATGTTAGATTCGCCGTATACTATGCGACCATCTTCCAATTCAGCAAAAAGTTTCATATCATCAAGAGTTGAAGGCAATACCCTTCCTCTAATCGCAAGTACTTTTGATGATTCTTTCACTGCGGAAACCATATCGCCTGTAATTGCGCATAATGCCGTCAGAAAAAGATTGCCAAAGCTATGCCCTTCAAGGCCATGACCATTTTTAAATCTATATTGAAATAATTCTGTAACAAGATTTTCTTCGTTTGCAAGGGCGGCAATACAATTTCTTATATCACCGGGCGGTAAAACACCCATTTCTTCTCTTAATCTGCCTGAGCTTCCGCCGTCATCTCCCACTGTTACTACAGCAGTCAAATTTCCCGTTATATGTTTTAAACCTTTCAGAATTGTATTAAGTCCCGTACCGCCGCCTATAGTTATAATTTTAGGTCCGCGATTAAGTTTTCTTTTAAGGTAAAGATTTTCGAGGAGATGCGCTCCGGGGTCAATAGCATTTATTATGGTGTTGTTTACTCTTTTCCACCCTAAAATATAGATCAGAATACCCACTAAAATTGCAAACCCGCCTGTGTAGCCTGTCGGGAGTTTTACTGCAACGATTTTTATAAATTCCATAAACTGATGAATCGGATGAAGATCAAGGATAATTGCTATTCCTGTAATAAGAAAAACTGTTCCGCTGAACATTAAAAACAGCCATCTTTTTATCTCAAGTCCCGGTAAAAACCATGCTAAAAAATCAGGTTTATCACTTCTCATGTTACTACTCAATTCTGAAGATCATAGAAATATATATTTTAAACTAATGATTACTCTCGAATTATCTTACATTTTTCCGATTTAATCAGCATATAAAATTATAAATAGTTACATATTGAAATAAAATGCAAATTTCTTAATAAATCTTAATAAATAAGATAAAAAATAGCAATTATACCAAATATATTGTTTTTATATAAATAAGATACATAACATACTTAATTTTAATATACACATATATTTAATATGAGGAGATTAGCTTATGCTGGGGCTTTACACTAATTTTAACAACAACACTTACTTAAACCAGAATTACAGTAACCAGAATTATGGATATGGACAA
>DNRP01000099.1 GCA_003499955.1 Cyanobacteria bacterium UBA9971 | reverse complement strand
AGCTGAGCTACCAAGGCAACTTTAATATAAGTTTTATCACAGACATTATTTAAAATAAATAGATTTTTTGAAAAATGTTAAATCTGGCTTAAGAAAAAATTTTTCAACCCTTGAGAAATCCCTATAGCTGCTTTCTCCTGAAATTCGGGAGTAATCAGCAAGTTATATTCATCAGGATTTATCATAAAACCTACTTCTACAAGCACAGAAAGTGCTTCCGTCGGTCTTGTAAGGACGAAACTGCTATATAAGACTCCTAAATCTTTAAAGCCCATAGTTGGAACAAGGCTTTGTTGGATGCTTTTTGCCAAAGGAAGGGATTGGCAATGATAATAATACGTGCTTGTACCATGCTCTATGTAAGGATCTTTCCCGTCAGGCAAAGCATTGTTATGAATACTAACGCTAACCTGAGCTTCGTTTGAATTTGCTGTATCAACTCTGTCATTAAGCCCGACATCTTTATCAGAATCCCTTGTCATGATGACTTTAGCGCCTTCTTTCTCAAGGATATTTCTTAATTTCTCAGCAATTTCCAAGTTAATTAATTTTTCAGGAACTGCCGTCGGCCCGACGGAACCTAATTCTGTTCCGCCATGCCCTGCGTCAATACAAATTATTTTTCCTTTTAGCGGATGTCTTGAGTTTATTTGAGGAGGTTTTCTGAGTCTTAAAACAAGCGTCTTCCCTTCGTAATAATATTTATAACCCCAAAACTGTTTTGAATTTGTTTTTATAGAGAGGTTTAAGCAGTTGTTTAAATCCTGCGTTAATTTTAATTCTCTAATAAAATCACTTGCATTATCATAAGAAAATAAATCAATACCTGCTTTAGCGCCAAAAAGTTTTAGATTTATTTGATTTTCAAAAGGCTGCTCAATTAAAAACGGTATTTTTTGAGTCAAGGGAAGCCTTAAATACACATAATTTTTATCAGAATCAACATTTAGAGTACTTATGATGTTTTCAGGAATATAATTTTCGGTTGGCAAAATTTTAATATCGCTTTCAGAAATCCAGCCTTCCATAGAATTAGAATACTTAAACCTGTATGAATTTCCTATTTTCCCTGTAATATTAAGCATTGTCCCCGAAAGAAGAGGTGTTAATCTGCTTTGTGCAGGAGCTGTTCTTGTCACAGCATAATCTTTTGTCGTTTCAGCAATAAGCGATAGCGGCTCAAGAGGACAAGATTGAACAGCCTGGTTTTTTTCAGGAACGTTTATAGTGTAAGTAATTTCATTTTCGGCATGCCCTTTTGTAGATTTTATATTTATATTGTTAATGCCCTTTTTTAATCCGGTTACTTGCACAAAAGCGCCGTTTGATGACACTTTTACATTCTGGTTGTTAATTATAAGGCTGGCATCAGGCTCGGTATTCCCTACAATAAAGGTAGAAGATGCATTTATTGTTGCACCGTTTTTAGGATAAATTATCTCGAGTTTTACGCTATCCTCTGCGAAAACAGGCATTAACGTTACAAATAGTAAAGTCAACAAACCAATGAATATAACCCTCATGACTTTTCTCCCATTTTTGAACTCAACAAGTTCTTGAATAATTTCTCATATTGAAAGAAAATTGTTTTAATAAATATACAATAAGTATGGGTAAAGTGAAAAGGTTTTTATTCAAACTCAAATATAACTTGATAAAAACCACGTCATAAAACTAAATAAAGACTATGAAACTTTTCATATACTTGTTATAAATTAATTATTATAAGCTGTGAGGTAAGAGAAACGAATGAATGAGGTTTTATCGACGAAAAATGGTGCGTCAGCTTCATTTTCAACAGAAGAAATTTTAATTGATTTGAGTTCTATTGGTTCTTTTGAGAATATATTGTTCGAACTTACCAATATTATTGAACAAAGCAACCTTCGTGGCAAAAATGTGAAAATAAATTTTGGGGACTTATCTCTTACCCAGAATATGGTTTCGAGCCTTCAATCAGTTTTAAAAGGTTTTGATATCAGTATAAAAATGATTTTTTCAAGCTCAATTGAAACAAAAATAGCCGCTATGGAAGTTGGTTTAACTGTTTCAGGCGAAAAACCGGAAATAAAACAACAAACAGCTGCTTCTGATTCAATAATAGAAACGCAAAAAGACGAAGATAAGCTTGTTGATGCTATGAACAACGTGCTTGCCGGCAGTCATGAAATCGTAAAAGAAAATACTTTATTTATAAAACAAAATTTAAGATCGGGACAAAAGCTTGAACACGACGGAAACATCGTTATAATTGGCGATTGTAAAGCAGGTTCTGAAATTATAGCAACAGGCGACATTACGATATGGGGAATTTTGGGCGGGATCGCCCATGCCGGTTCAAAAGGCGATTATAAAGCAAAAATCAGAGCTTTCAGAATCAACGCGATTCAGCTCAGGATAGCTGATTTGCTTGCCAGAAAGCCCGATGCCATTGAAATGGAAAAAATGGATAAACACAATCTTTTTACTCCCGAAGAAGCAAAAATTACTAACGGAGAAATCGTTATTTACACAGAATACTAAGCTGGTTAGACACAATAAACGGTTAACAACAATAGGAGACCTTTAAAAAATGAGCGGAAGAGTCATTGTAGTAACATCCGGAAAAGGCGGGGTAGGAAAAACCACGTCAACCGCAAATATAGGTACTGCTTTAGCCAAAAATGGTGCTAAAGTTGTTATGATTGATACAGATATCGGGTTAAGAAACCTCGACCTGTTAATGGGGCTTGAAAATAGAATAGTTTACACGCTTATTGACGTAATAGAAGAAAAATGTAAACTTCAACAGGCGCTTGTAAAAGACAAGAAAAATCCAAACCTCGCGCTTCTTGCTGCTGCTCAAACAAGAGATAAATCAGCCGCAAGCCCTGAACAAATGGTTGAAATTTGTAAACAGTTAAAAGAAGATTTTGATTTTGTTATGGTTGACTGCCCTGCAGGAATTGAACAAGGCTTCCAAAATGCCATAGCCGGTGCGACAGAAGCTATAATCATTACAACTCCTGAAATGTCAGCCGTAAGAGATGCCGACAGAATTATCGGACTTCTTGAATCAAAAGAAGATATTTTGAACTATAAACTGGTTCTTAACAGAGTAAGACCAAAAATGATCCAGTCAAACGATATGTTAGGTGTTACTGATGTAACTGATATCCTTTCAGTGAAGCTTCTTGGGGTTATTCCGGAAGATGAAAATATCATCATAAGCACAAACAGAGGCGAACCTATCGTTAATATGGAAAACACCAAGGCCGGTACAGCATATATGAACATTGCAAGAAGAATAATGGGCGAGGAAATCGAAATTCCTGATTTTGAAACACCACCGCCAACCTTCATTGATAAAGTGAAGAATTTTTTCTTAGCAACAGCAAGTTCATAGGAGGATAATAAATGAAATTACTTGATAAAAAATTAGCCGACAAAATCAACGATATGATTAGTGAGATAGTTACTACCTGCAACAAAATTCTTTCCACAGACACAAAAGTAGAAGCTAACAATACTTCTTTCAACAGCAAAGACGATGCATGCAACAGACTTAAGTTGGTTCTTATGCACGACAGAAGCCAGCTTTCCCCCGGTCAGATGCAGCAAATGAGAGATGAGCTTGTGGAAGTTATTTCCCGTTATGTGGAAATTGACAGAGATGCTCTTGATCTTTGCCTCGAAGCCGAGTCAAACACAATCGCCCTCGTGGCAAACATTCCTATTCTTAGACATAAGTAAGGGATTAAAATTAAATACAATAATAAAGAGGACGACTGCATAGTCGTCCTCTTTAAATATAAATAAGTACTTTTATCCCTGATGAAGCATAGCAGCACCAACGATACCTGAAAAATCTTTCAACTGAGTCTTCATAATCTTTGTCTTGAGAGCAGGAACCGCAAGAGCTTTCGCATAAGTCTTTTTAACAGTAAGATCATAGAAGAAATCAATCGCTTCCATTAATCCGCCACCAAGAATGATTAATTCGGGGTTGTAAAAATTTATTACAGAAGCAAGACCGCTGCTTAGATATTCTGAAGCCTCTGTTATAGCATTTAACACTATTTCATCGCCTGAATCAAGAGCATCAGCCAAGTCTTTTGATCTAATTACACCGCTTTCTTTAAGAGTTTCAGTAATAATAGATTTATGTCCTTTTTTTATAGAGCCGAGGATTTTCTTTTCAATGGCGGATCTCGATGCATAAGCTTCCAGACAACCATGTCCGCCGCATCCGCAAAGCCTTCCTCCTGAATCAACAATAATATGCCCTATTTCACCTGCTGTTCCGGTAGCGCCTTTTAGGTGTTTTCCATCACAGATAATGCCTGAGCCGATGCCCGTGCCGACAAAAATACACACAAAATTGTTATAGCCAACACCGCTGCCGAATTTCATTTCACCAAGAGTTGCAACTTCAACATCGTTACCGACAAAAGTTGGTATATTAAAGTGTTCTTCAAGTATTTTCTTAAGTTCCACATCAAAACAGTTAAGATTAGGCGCAGAGATAAGGATTCCATTTACTCTGTCAACCTGTCCTGCTGCTCCGATGCCTATTGAAGAAATTTGGGACATAGGAACCTGTGCTTTGCATATAGCTTTTTCAACAGTTTCTATAATTCTTTGGACGATAAAGTCCGCTTCAAGCTTTTTAGTGCGTTTTTTTGCTGTTTCTATTACAGTACCGTTTTCTGTGTCAATAATACCCGCTAAAATCTTTGTACCGCCGAGATCTATCCCTATTGAATAATTATTCATAAATATTTGACTCCAAAGTATATTGAATATTTTATCATAAAAAGCAGTTTTTTAAGGCTATTCATATCCTTTCTTTCCTGTAAAAGGGTTTATATTTCCTTTTGTTGTCCAGTTATTAAGTTTATTTTTGTCCGGCAAAGAACGATAATAGCCTTTTACGACAGTACCATCTTTTTTGACATAATCCTGCACATAAATATAAGGAACTCCATTTAAGTCGTAATAAACCGATACAATTCCATTTAAGTTCGGCTGCGGACAGAGAACGGGAGAAGAATTTTGTTCCGCCGAAACACCTAAGGAAAATATAAGCAAACATATTATTAATAAAGCTGTTGATAAACTTTTCATTGCCACAACAAGAATTTAAGTAAGAATTTGAACGAATAGAGAGGTTATAAAAGGTAGCTTCCGCCACCAAAAATACCATAATAGGCGAACTTATTCAACTATGATAATATTTTATTAACAATATTTTTCAGGAATTGGGGATAAATGGAAAAAAAAGACCATAAATCCAATAAAATTCATTATATTTTGCTGGGAATCGTTTTAATAATCGGGATAATTATTCGTATCTGGGGACTCGGAGATAAAAGTCTCTGGATTGACGAAATGTATTCTTATTTGTTTTCATCCCAAAAAACTTTTTTTAGCAGTTTTGTGTATATGTTTTCAGATTTATCTCCACCTATATATTACTTAATCCTGTATTTATGGCTAAAATTATTTGGAAATTCCGAATTTATGATACGATTCCCGAGTTTTTTTGCCGGAATTGCATCTGTTATTGCAATTTATTTTTTAACTAAAAAAAATTTTAATAAACAAATTGCTCTGGGTGCAACAATATTAACTGGATTATCTCCCGTAATGCTTTATTATTCGCAGGAAGCAAGACCTTATAGCTTATTTGCATTGTTTTCCATAGTTGCTGTTTTATTTTGGGTTAAAATAATCAATAAAATAAATAATAATGAAGAATTAAATTCTAAAACCCTTTTAAAATATACGCTTTTTTCGTTATTGACAATTTTTACCCATTACTGGGGATTAATTCCGGC
This sequence comes from Cyanobacteria bacterium UBA9971, assembly GCA_003499955.1. Lineage (GTDB taxonomy): Bacteria > Cyanobacteriota > Vampirovibrionia > Gastranaerophilales > UBA9971 > UBA9971. The sequence continues at coordinate 1,737 of DNRP01000099.1, read as the reverse complement.
ATTTTTTCAAATTTTATACCTGCTGATTTTTTCTTTAATAAAAAAAGGAAGCGTGAAACCTCTTTTTATTGTCGCCATAAACATTTTTTATATTTCAGGTTTTTATTTATTTTTTCAATATTCGTTCTTAAAAAAATATACAGCTGTAGTGAATCCGGCATACGTGCGGGTAAATGATTTAAATCCGCTGATGCAAATATTTAATCAAATTTTTTATGAAAATTATGTTTTTTTGCTGATAATAATTATTTTCCTTTTATTAAATATAAAAAAGATTATAGCGTTTATAACTAACGAAATTACTGTAAAAAAACTTGCTTCGCCGTTAATTTATCTTGTTTATATAATAATTTTGCCTGTTTGCGTTTATTTGATACTTGATAAAACCAGCTCTTTTCTACATCCAAGGCATTTGATTTTTATAGTTCCCGTTGTGTATGTTTTGATAAGTTATATAATTTTTTCATTTGATAACCAAAAAGAACTGCTTAAAACAGGCTTTCTTTTTGGATTATCACTGGTTTTTCTCGGAATTTATTTATTTGTTCCTCAAAAAATTCAAAATAGAGCTTTTATTTACTATAACAAGCCAAAACAGGAATGGAAAGAAGCAACATGCTATGTAGTTGACAATACAGACAATAATTCAGTAATTATAATTGATAGAATTGAGGATTTTTATAATTATTATTTTAAAAAATATGACAAAAATATAAGCAAGTTTAATATTATTGTTGATAAACAAATTTTTTACAAAAAAGGATTTAACCAAAAAATCAGTGAATACAGGAAAAAATACAGAAAAGTTTATATATTTTCAACATCAATGCTCGGGGTAGAACAAATACAGGATTCTATAAAAACAATAAAGCCTTCCTGTCCCGGCTTAAAACAAAAAAAATTCGTAAATATCAATCTCTATGAGTGCGATTAGCAAAGAAGAAGTTCTAAATAAAGGAAAAATATGCAAAACGAACGTAAAAAAGTAATTATAATAGGAGCAGGACCGGCAGGGCTAACTGCTGCTTATGAATTGCTGGAAAAAACTGATATGATTCCTGTTATTTATGAAGAAACAAACATAATAGGAGGGATTTCCAGAACAGTTGATTATAAAGGCAACAAAATCGACATAGGCGGGCATAGATTTTTTTCAAAATTCGACAGGATTATGAACTGGTGGGCGAATATTTTGCCTTTTCAAGCAAGTAGTCAAGATGATTCTGAAAAAACCGACAATATTATGCTAATCAGGAACAGGGTTTCCAGAATTTTCTTTCTGGGAAAATTCTTTGATTATCCCATTTCTCTGAATTTTAAAACCATGCTAAATCTTGGAATTTTCAGGATTTTCAAAATGGGAGCAAGTTATTTAAAAATAAAGGTCTTTCCTATAAAAAATGAAAAAAACCTTGAAGATTTTTTTATCAATAGGTTTGGAAAAGAGCTTTACAGTACTTTTTTTAAGGATTATACGGAAAAAGTCTGGGGAATCCCCTGTAACGAAATTAATGCGGACTGGGGAGCTCAAAGGGTAAAAGGGCTGTCGATTTCAAAGGCGGTTTTGCATTTTTTACTTAAACCTTTGAAAAAAGCAACTTCTGTAAATCAAAAAAATGTAGAAACAAGTCTTATTTCGCAATTTTTATACCCTAAATACGGCCCGGGGCAATTATGGGAACAGGTTGCAGAAATTATAAAACAAAAAGGCGGAGAAATTCATCTTAATCACAAAGC
>DNRP01000016.1 GCA_003499955.1 Cyanobacteria bacterium UBA9971 | reverse complement strand
ATAGAAATAAAAGACCCCGATACTTGCAAATATTATTCTGTAGGCGTTGTAAAAGACGTAAAAATAAAACCGGCACCTGACTGGATGACAAGAAGACTTTTGGCATCAGGAGTGAGAAGCATAAACAACGTAGTTGACATAACAAACTATGTGATGCTCGAATACGGTCAGCCTCTCCATGCCTTTGATATGGACAAGCTTGGCGAAAATTATCTGTCTGTAAGACGCGCCTATGAAGGTGAAAAGACTGTTACACTTGATGAAACAGAAAGAGCTTTAACAAAAGATTCTGTTCTTATTGCCACAAACAAAGCTAATGTTGGTTTGGCTGGTCTTATGGGCGGTTTTACTTCAGAAGTTGATGATAATACCAAAAATATTGCGCTTGAATCAGCTTATTTTACTCCTCAAACAACAAGAAAATCCGCCAGAAGTGTTGGATTAAGAACAGAAGCTTCGGCAAGATTTGAAAGAGGCGTTGATATGGGCTCTGTTAAGCCTGCTTTAATGCGGGCAATGCAGTTAATGCAAGAATTTGCGGATGCAAAAATTATCGGCATCTCTGAAACAGGCGAAAATAAACTTCCTGATATCGATATAACTCTTAGATTCAGCGAAATTAAAAGAATTTTAGGCACGGAAATCCCTGAGTTCAAATGCGTTGAAATCCTTGAAAATCTTGGCTTTGAAACACTCGGCAGAAATACTTTTTCCGCAAAATTCAGAGTTCCAAGCTATAGAATCAATGATGTAACAAGAGAAATTGATCTTATTGAAGAAATAAGCAGGATACACGGTTATGATAAGATTGAAACGACTTTGCCAAAAAACACACAGCCGTCTGAAGTATCAAACGAAACTAAAACTATTGATAAAATACACAAAATTTTTATCGGAAAAGGCTTTAGAGAAGTTGTTACGTCTTCTCTTATCGGGAAACCTCTCCTCGACTGGATTGGGATTAGACACAACGACAGCGAGGCTGTAAAAGTAACTAATCCGCAATCAGACGAATANNCAGAAAAATCTCTGGATTTATGAAATTGGTAAAACTTTTTTCTACAAAGGAAATACTGACGAGAAAAATACAGGTGTTGAAGAGAAAAGAGTCATTGCAGGAGCGATAAGCGGAAATATTAATCAGGGAATATCGAAAAATAAAGAAGAAGCTGATTTTTATGCTCTTAAAGGTGTTGTAGAAACCTTGTTAAAAGAGTTAAAAATAGACTCAAGAATCGAATATGAGCCTGTTTCTGATATTTCGTATTTTCATCCGGGCAGAACTGCTCAAATAAAACTTTTAGGCAAAAATTCACCAATTATCGGTACTTTTGGGGAATTGCATCCTGATACGGTTGAAAAATGCAAATTCAACCAGACTGTTTATGTCTTTGAAATTGATCTTGAATTGTTATTGAGCAACTTAAGCTACGCAACGCCAAGATTCAAACAGCTTCCACAGTTCCAAGCTGTTACAAGAGATCTTGCGTTTATCATTCCGCAAAATATTACCTGTCAGGATATTACTAAAACTATCAAAAAAGCTTCTTCAAACTTGTTCAGAAAAGCGGATATTTTCGACCTTTATCAAGGGCAGCATGTGCCGGAAGGCGCAAAAAGTGTGGCTTTCAGGATAACTTTGCAGGACGTGGAAGCTACTTTGACCGATGAAAAAATCGACGCTGAAATTCAAAAAATCAGGGAAGGGCTTAAAAAAGCCTATCCTGAGGCAAGTTTCAGGGAATAGAAGTTAATCAGGACTCAATAACTTTTCCGTTGAACAAATCCAGAACAAGTTTTGCCTGTTCGGACAGATTTACAGGTTTGATGTCTACTTTGACTTCCTCAATTTCTTCCGCCATCTCTTTATCTGTTTCAGAAACCGGTTTTTCATCAATTATAATTTGTGAAGCCTTTTTGGGTTTTGGAATTTCTTCCAGAAGCGGCGTTGAAATCTGCTGTGTTTTTGGAGTAGCGGGAACAGGTTTTAATTCTTCATTTTTTTTTTGAACCAACTCGTCTTCAGGCAGCGGTGTTCTTACAATTATTCTTGGCATCACCCCGAACATCTTTTCTGCCGCTTTTTCCAGCGGCGCGATTTTGCCTGTATCCTTTGCCTGTTTTACAAAATTCTCACCTTTAAAAGTAATGACTATTTTTTGGGAGTTAATTTCAATAGGCTTGGAAAGACCGGAGAAAAACGACTTTGCGGGAACACTTTCCAGATTTTCCAGAAGAATTTTCCAACTATCAGAAAGATTTACAGAAGAAACAATAGCTACATTAACCTGTTCTTCAATCTTTTCATTAATTTCAATATTGTCAATTTTAATATCCTCTTTGTCCCCCTGAACTTGTTTCAGGGTCTGTCCAGATTCAGAAGCAGGTTCCGATTGTTGGATAGATTCCGAACTTGATTCGGAATGACAGTTTGTTTGTTCATAAATAATTGGCGCAACCTGTTTTACAGGTTCGACTTTCGGAATTTCCGATATTTGGGGTTTAATAACAGTTTCTGATTTGACACTTACAGGTTTTACAGCGGCAATATTCCCCGAACTTAAAGCCTCTTCAAGCTTTAAAATTCTTGATTCAAGTTCTTTTATCACTTGAATATCATGCCTGTGACAAATTCCTATTAGCCCCACCTCCATCCACAAAAGCTGTTGGGAGGAACTTTTAAGAGTTCTTTCGCAGTTAGAGAGCTTTTCTATTATCTGAACAATCTCATTTGTTTCAAAATTACGAACTTGCTCTTTTAAAGCAGGAAGAATATTTTCAGAAACGTCAACAAGGTCTTTTATTTGCTCTAAATCACTTGCTGTTTTGACAAATAAGGAATTTCTAAAGTAATTTATAAGCTCCCTGACAACTTGAACCGGTTCATTAGTGACAGAAATTTCATTAATAAGACTTATAAGCCCGCCGGTATCTTTATCAGCAAGACAGCCAGCTATATTGAACAACGTATCCTCCGGCATACTTCCCATAAGCGAAATAATATCATTTTCGGTTACCTCATCCTGTAGAGAAGACAGCACGCTTGTCTGGTCAAGAAGTNNGCAATTTCCTTTAATTTCAAAGAAATTAAGTCCTGATTTACCCTTTTGAAGTCAAATCTCTGGCATCTGCTTATTATAGTCGTTAAAACTTTATGCGATTCGGTCGTTGCAAGTATAAAAACAAGGTTTTTAGGAGGTTCTTCAAGGGTTTTAAGAAGAGTATTAAATGCAGCAGGCGTCAGCATGTGAACTTCATCTATTATGTAGACTTTATATTTACCGGCAACAGGCATAAAATGGACTTTATCAATCAAGTTGCGCGCATCTTCTACGTTTCTGTTGCTTGCTGCGTCAATTTCAATAACATCAATGGAATTTGAATTAGCTATATCAATACAACTCGGGCATTTTCCGCATGGTTCGGTTGTCGGACCTTCAATACAGTTTAAGGATTTTGCAAGAATCCTTGCAGTAGAAGTTTTTCCTGTTCCTCGCGAACCTGTAAACAAGTAAGCATGTGCGACTTTATCAAAATTAATAGCGTTAGAAAGTGTTTTAACAACAGTTTCCTGCCCGACAAGGTCGCTAAATTTTTGAGGTCTGTATTTTCTGTATAGAGGGATGTAACTTTCAGCCAATGACAAATTCCTTTTGTTGTTCATGATTATTTTACAACAAAAATGCTTTTAATCTTTTTAGTCAGATTTATTCAAATTATTTTATAATTTGAATCTCCAGCTTGGAGCAACTTTTTTAGGATTAATTTTAACGCCTAATTCTTGTGAAAAAGTTTTAGCAATTATTTCTGTATAATCAGTGCCTTGAATACTTATTAATCCAGCCATTTTTTTACAATATTTTTTAATATTTTTAACTATTTCAGGGTCGAAAATCCGGCACATATATAAGTAACTTGAGCCTTTTTGCCTATTGCATTTCTTATGCGCGGCGGCAATATTCGTCCAATTATCTTTTCCTCTCGGCATGCATTCAGGCGCAGGAGTAAATGATATAAGTTCTCCCGTTTTTTCATTTCTTACAGTACTTCCGGGTTTTGTCGGGACTAAATGCTCAAGAGTAAGTTGAAGATCAGGATTTTTAGTGTTTGGATTAATTGATTCGCCACAAATAAAGCATACACAAGGAGTTTCTTTAAAAACCCTCAATTTTTCTTTCAATCGATTATTTCCAAAAGAAATTGTTTGATTATTTTGTTTTATATTTGATTGTATTATCATAATGTCCTAAACTTCATCATTATTATATTTTTGTAAAACACCTGAATTATAATAATTGTTTTTTTTATTAAAAAAATAGTAAGTTTGTTAAAAATATTTTACAAAAAGGTTATAATTTCTTTCATGCTTATACTTCCCGAAAAACTGAAAAAAGGCGATACGATAGGGATAATTTCCCCTGCCGGAGCTGTAAAAGATGAAAACCTTTGGAAACCTACTATAAAATATTTTGAAAANNACGATGAAATAAAAGCTATAATCTGCTCGCGGGGCGGCTATGGAACTTTCAGGCTTCTGGAAAAAATTGATTGGGAAATTATAAGAAACAATCCTAAAATTTTTGTGGGTTACAGTGATATTACTGCTTTATTGAATAATTTTGTTGAAAAATCAGGAATAGTAGCTTTTCATGGACCTCTTGCGCTTTCTGATTTTGGAGTGGAAGACATAAATAAGTATACAGAAGAAAATTTTTGGAAAATCCTTGAAGAAAAAGCAGAAATTCCTTATAGTTTTGAAAATCCATTGAAGTATGAGTGTATTATCCCCGGAAAAACACAAGGGGTCTTAATGGGAGGAAATCTTGCTGTTTTATGCGGGCTGTTGGGAACGCCTTATTTTCCCGATCTTACGGGAAAAATCCTTCTTCTCGAAGACATAGGTGAACCCCTGTATAAAATTGATCGTATGCTTATGCAATTAAAGCTTTCGGGTGTTTTTGAAAAAGTATCAGGGATTCTATTTGGAGAATTTACAGCAATTGTTGAGTCAGAAAATCCTGATATTAATAAATTAACACCTGTTGATATTATAAAAGAACTTACAGAAGGCTTAAATATTTCTATCGGGTATGGATTTGCGGCTTCACATGGCGCTCAAAAAGCAACTTTGCCTCTGGGAGTAAAATATAATTTTGATTCGGCTGATTTTAAACTTGAAATTATTGAGGATTATTTAATATAAAGGAAGGCTGAAAGCAAAAGTACTTCCTTTGTCAAGAGAACTTTCTACCCATATTTTTCCGTTATGAGCCTCTATAATTTGTTTTGAAAGATAAAGCCCCAATCCTGTTCCAACTTTTCTGAATTTTATATCTTTTGAAAAATATCTGTCAAAGACTTTACCTATATCGACTTCCGAAATTCCTTTGCCGTTATCTTTAATTTTTATAATTATTTCTGTTTCACAAGCTTCATGGCTGAGAGTGATAATTCCACCCGGTTGAGTGTAAGTTATAGCATTGTTTAGAAGATTTAAAACAACCCTTTTTATTTCATTTTTATCGATATTTACTAAAGGAATCTCTTCTTTGATATTATTTTCAAGGGTATGAGCATTTTTGACAACAAGAGAAGAAATCTCATTAAGGCATTCCTTCATTAAATCTTTAATATCCGCAGGTTCTTTTTGTGGTTCAGTAGGAACGGCATCGTATTTATAAACATCCAACAGTGTATTTACAAGATTTAAAAGGTCTTTGTTGCTTTCCTGCATATTTTCAAGAGCTTCTTTTTGTTTGCCCGTTATTTCCCCGAAAGTCCCTTTTAGAAAAAATTGCAGCGTGTTTTTCTCCGCAAGAATAGGGATTTTTAAGTCATGGGCAAGTGTTGCGCTAAAATCTTCGCGAATTTGCTCCAGTTCTTTAAGTTTTTTAATATCACGCAAAAGTTCTTTCTGGTAATCCTTTATTTTCACATCCCTATTTTGAAGAGATGTAATCATTTTGTTTATATTAAGGGAAATTTTTCTTAGTTCATGGTTGTATCTTATGTGAAGTCTTTCAGAAAGGTTGCCCCTGCTCACATAATCAAAGATTTTTCCTATTTCATCGAGAGTATTAACAAGTTTTCTGTATTTTACATAGACGACAATCAGGCTTACAGAAATAAGGCAGCTTAAATAAGTTGTTATGAGAGGTAAATTTTCTTCCGGACGCATAAATTTTTTCCAGCTTAGTGCTTTTATTTAATTTTATACCAAGTTGAAAGATTTTATATAATACCTTTTAATAATAACTACTTTTTCTCTTTAATGGGGCTTCGCTTCAACCCCCCTGTTCATTTTCTTTCTTTTTACCTCAAGATAATGAATATGTATTTCCAAGTTCTGTAACAGGAAAGCTTTACAATACTATGTAGTCAAGTGTTTTAACTGAAGACTCCAGACACTTCTGGAAGCCGCACAAAAAATAACCGGTTCAAAAACTCTGTTTAATATACTTACAAAAAAAGAAAGACAAATAACAACAAATATTCAGGATAATAAACATCAACTGCAAATAGAACCGGAACCTTATGAATCCGCATGGTTAAGTTTTTAAAATATTTTTATAACTACTCTTTTTAAATATTTCCATAACAATCAATAATAAAACTGCTAAAACAAGTAAAAATACCCAAGTGACAGGCTCAACAGGCTGAATTTTTAATGTGTTTTGCATTATCGGTATTTGCATAGATATAATATGTATTCCTTGAGCAATAAAGACCCCTGCAATTAAAAAGATATTATTTTTAAAAGGAATTTTAAAAGCCGAGATATACTCTGACCGACAGTTAAATACCTGTATATTTTCAAATAAAACCATTAATAAAAGAACTATATTTCTTGCCTGATATTCATTCCAACTGGATTTTAAAAGCAGTAGCCAGCAAATAAAAGCAATTATCGACATAATTAAACCCGATAGAATTGTTTCCTGCATCATTAGCTTGTTAAAGATTCCTTCTTCTGGACTTCTCGGGGGTCTTTTCATTGAAGCCGGTTCTCCTTTTTCAAAAGCCAAAGCCACCCCTTGAATTCCGTTAGTTACAAGATTAAGCCATAAAAGCTGTACTGCGAGCAATGGTATAGGTAATCCTGCAAGCAAAGACAAAAGAAATAAAACAATTTCTGCCGCTCCTGTTGATATAAGAAGATAAATAACCTTTCTTATATTGTCGTAAATATATCTTCCCTGTTCTATACCTGAAACTATCGAAGAAAAATTATCATCCGTAATAATCATTGCAGAAACATCTTTTGCAATGTCTGTACCCGAACCCATAGCCACCCCAATATGTGCTTTCTTTAAAGCAGGGGCATCGTTCACTCCGTCACCGGTTACTGCGACATAATTCCCGTTTTTTATTAATGCCTCAACAATTTCAAGTTTTTGTATCGGAGAAACCCTTGCAAATATTGTTTTTGAAGAAAAAATATTTTTAAATTCATCATTATTTAATGCTTCTACTTCCGAACCTGTCATAACATCTTCTTTTGATTCGGCAATCCCGAGCTGTTTTCCGATAGCAAATGCAGTTGCAGGATGATCTCCTGTTATCATTAAAACTTTAACTCCTGCATCTTTGCATTTTTCTACTGCTGACACGGATTCAGGTCTTAGGGGGTCGATAAGACATATAAATCCTGAAAAAGTTAATGAATCCAAGTCATAGTGAGAATAATGAGTTTTTTCTTCTTTGGCAAAACCGGAAGCAACAGAAATAATCCTGTACCCTTTTTCAGCCAGAATATTTGCCTGTCGCGCAAGGCTTTCTTTCTCAATTTCAACAATATCAGAATTTTTTACCATTTTGTCGCAAAGCGGACTAATTACCTCAAAAGCCCCTTTTATAGCAATTTTGATATTGTTATTTTCTTTATAAAACCTTGCCGAATATGCAATATCAGACTCATAAGAAATTTCAGCAATAGTATCAATATTTTTAATGATTTCTGAATGATTAAAGCCGTATTTATTTGCCATAGCAAGGATTGCAATGTCAACAGCATCACCGGAACATGTCCAGCCGGCTTCGGACTCACACAAAGCCGCTTCATTACAGATTACAGAAGTTTTGATAAATTCATCAAGTGTTTTATTAGAGCCGACTTTTAGTTCCGCCCCTTCTTTTGAAAGAATGTTTCCTTCAGGAGTATAGCTTTCCCCTGTTACTTGAAAATCCCCGTCATTTGCAAGAGAAATCAATTTGACTGTCTGTTTATTTACGGTTAATGTTCCTGTTTTATCGCTTGCGATACAGGTGCAGCTTCCCAATCCTTCAACGGCGGTAAGTTTTCTTATAATCACATTTCTTTTTGTCATTCTTGACATCCCGACTGAAAGCGCAACAGTAACAGCGGCAGGAAGCCCTTCAGGGATAGCCGATACGGCAAGAGCTGTTATCATGAAAAATACTTCAATAAACGGCTTGCCTCTTGAAATTTCAATAATCGCAATTAAAATACAGACAATTCCGACAATATAGCTTATGTGTTTTGCAAATTTTTCCATTCGATGAATTAAGGGCGGTTTTGAAGTATCAAGAATTGATATTGCTTGGGCTATTTTGCCGACTTCTGTATTAAGTCCTATTTCAACCACAATACCGGTGGCTCTTCCTGAAGTTACAACAGACCCTGCAAAAAGCATATTGGTTCTTTCAGCTAAAAGCAGCTCTTCTTCTGTAATATCTTCGGCTTTTTTCTCGACAGCTACAGATTCGCCTGTTAAAAGGGATTCATCTGCCATAAGATTATTCGAATTAATTAATCTGATATCGGCAGGAACTTTATTCCCTGATTCAAGAAGTACTATATCTCCCGGAACAAGTTCTTCTGCATTAATTAAAGATTCTTTTCCCACTCTTTTTACTTTTATAAATACTTTTAACAAATTTTGCAAAGATTCGGCACTTTTTTCAGCTTTCCATTCCTGAAACGAACCGATTGCAGCATTAATAAAAATCACAAGAAATATAAAAAAGCTGTCTTTCATATCACTTATAATAAATGACACAATTCCTGCAATTAAAAGAATATAAATCATCGGATTCAAAAATTGATTAAATATGATTTTTAAAATACCCGGAGGTTTTTTAACAGGTAATTTATTTTGCCCGTATTCTGACAGCCTTTTATTTACTTCCGCTTGAGACAATCCGATTGAATCAGAATTTAAAATCAGATAAATATCTTCTATTTGCTTATTATGCCAAGATAATTTTTTCATTATTTACT
>DNRP01000003.1 GCA_003499955.1 Cyanobacteria bacterium UBA9971 | reverse complement strand
TAATATTCGATGCCCTGTCTTGCCATAACGCCCTGATCAAAGTAATGTTTAATAGGTTTCATTTCTGTAACGAGATGTGCCATAGCAACGAGCTCAGGATGCGCACGTCGTCCCGTCATTACTATTTCCATGTTTTGAGGTCTGTTTAAAAGAGTTTCTTTAATCTCGTTAATTTTTATCATGCCAAGATCAGCGCAAATATTAATTTCGTCCATAATAACAAGCTGATATTCGCCGCTCATGATGGCTTCTTTTGCAAAATTCCAGCCGCTTCTGGCTTCTTTGTAATCTTCAATATTAACGTTGTGCGAATAAACGACCCTGTCGAGCCCAAACTGTTTAACTTCAAGATTAGGCATCAATTTTGATGAAGCAATTTCGCCGTAATAATTTACCTGATCACCTTTTGCGAATTGAATAATTAAAACTTTCCAGCCATGTCCGATAGCTCTTAATGCCAACCCAAGAGAGGCTGTTGTTTTGCCTTTACCGTCTCCGGTATAAATTTGAATATAACCATGCTCCAGCAATTTAGGTTCCTCCGCAAAAATCCTTCAATTAGTTCCAGACGATCTGTTTGTTTAGTTTTCCTCTAACTTACTCTGAGTTCCAACCTTCTTCCAAATGCTCCTATTTACCAGCTATCTCTATTTTTATTTTATAGGTAACGACCCCCGAATCTCCTCCTTTTTTTATATGATTAAATTTTTGCATAATAGAATTATCTTTATTTTTAATCCGGGAGCGCCAAGAATGAACTATAAGAATGATTTTCAATTGATTTTGCGCTTCGTAGACATCAACTATAAAGAATTTATTTTAATTAGGCAAGTTTGATAATTTATATTTACAATTGATTTTATTTACCGAAATTTAAAGTTAATTTACCCTATAAACTCTTCTTATTTTGAACTTCCAGAATGTGTTTTGAATCGGGTATTAATAACATGCCACGAAAAATTCAAGTAATGATTTGAATGATAGTGGACTTAATAAGGAGTGGCAANNTTTTAAAAAAGTATGTTTACAATTGTTTTTTTAGGCAAGGTGAACATATAGATGTTAAGCGTATTTGTAGGTTTAAAATAAAATTAACTAAAAAAAAATTTACAAAAGCCCTGTTGGCTATTGCAATCCAATCACAGAGCCATTATAAAACTTTTTTATAAAATAATTTATAGTATGCAAATCTTTATACTATTTCGGAAATTCATGTATAGTACTCCTGAAAATCCGAAATCTTAAAGTTTTGTGTCATGTAATTTTAATAAACTTAATATATGTTCCTGTATTCTTCCACACCTTTACCGTTTAATGTGAATTTAGGCGCAATATTTTTGGCAAAGAATAAATTATTGTTGTCAGGTCCCATATATGGGAAAACAGTGCTTAAACCGCCGGAAGAAAATCCCATTTCTTCCATTTCTTCCAGTAGTATATTTTGTTCATAACCTTTCAAAGATTTAAAATAAGCGCTGTCTGTCAGTTCATTTTTAACCTGACAAGGACAAAATGTTGTTTTATACGGATTTTTGGTAAATCTTTGTGCTGCGGTATTTGTGGATAAAACAGGGGCTATTGTTATATTTCTGCTAAAATGTTCCCTGAGTTTGTCTTTATACTTATTAAGCTGGTCGCCTGAGCCGGCAAGATCATCGAGAATTATAATTCTTCTGACTTTTGGTGAAATTTTTTGTCCGTCATATATAAATTTGTTGTTTGGAATATTATTTGCAAGTTTATACATCATTCCAATTATTCCGTAACTTGCTTTGGTTTCAGGAATGTAATAATAAGTCCCATCACCCAGCATGCCTTTTCTTTGGAACTTGTCATGCAGTTTTTTGAGGCGGATGTTTAATCTTCTCGGGCTGTAAATATCAGCGTTTTTCAGTAAATAATCAAGCATGATTTGCTTTGAGTATGACGGCAAGTTTTTTACAACATGTTCTAAGTCTTCTTCCTTCATAGAAGTAGGGGCAATCTGTTTTGATATTTGCGCTGCCGTTGAACGTACGTTTCTTGCTTTCGGGTTTCTTATTATCTCAAATTTATTTTCTAATCCTAATTTTTTTATTCTTTCCGTTATTTCTTCATTTAAAGCTGCGCCTATGGCTTTATCCGGTTTCAATCCTTTTTCTGTCTGTAATTTTTTTACCAGGGGAATGAGTTTTCGGATTTTTTCTCTCATATTTTCTGACGGGTTAAAAGGATTTATGCCGTTTATCCAGCCTTCCGGATAAATTATTTTTGCAGCAGGATTGTTTTTTATTTTTTCCAAATGGACGGGATTAATTTCTAATTCTTCAAGAGCTACTTTATCAAGAATGATGCAGTGTTTTTTATTTCCTCCGGTATGTTTGGCTATATCAACAAAAGCTCCTTTGCTTTCAGCAAGATAGCCCATTATTGTTGAAGCATCAATTAATTTATGGTTGTAAAAACCGCCTTTATTCTTCTTTATTACGTGTTTTGCTATTTCATTAAGGCTTTCCATATTACCAAACTGCGTCATTCTTTGCATTATTTTTGCCGCAAGCGGTCTGATGGATTCATCAAAAGAGTTAATGATTTGCTGTATCTTTTCGGGGGTTATTATATTCAGTTGTTCGTTAAATCTTTTAATTACATCTTTTGGAGTTATTTCCCGAATTACAGGTTTTAAAACATTTCCAAAAGAAATATTTTTTATCGGGAAAAAATTTGCTCTGGCATGTTCTGCTGAAAAGCTTTGTATCGGGTTTTGAGTTGTATTTTGCAGAGGCAAATCAGCTTTTTTGCTATTTTGGCAAAAGCTGTTGGTTTGCTTATATTTTTGAGGAGTTATGTTTATATTTGAAATTGAGTTAATCATGTTTTTGGGTAAACTTTCCTGTTTCTGATAAGTCGGCAATGGCTAAAAAACACTGTTGTCATTCTGAGGACTGATAAATCTACAAGAGTGGTGAAAGTTTATAATTGCTTATTTTGCTTAATTTTGTTAAATTTTTGTAATAATGTTATTAAAAAAGGAATATGCCATGAATGAATGCTGCTTGAAAATTGCTGTCCCGAATAAAGGTCGCTTGTCTGAAGATGTAATGGATTTGCTTCAAAGAGCGGGTTTGACAATTTCAAAAAACGAGCGGACGCTTTATGCAACGACTCATGATGGGAATTACACGGTTATTTTTGTCAGGGCGCAGGATATTCCCGGTTTTGTAAGTGACGGTGTTACAGATTTGGGTATTACGGGGCAGGATATAATTGCGGAGGTCGATTTGCCTGTTGAAGATATTATGGAATTAAATTTCGGGCATTGCAGAATGGTTATTGCAACAAAAGAAGAATCTCCCGCAAATAAAGCAGAAGACCTTTCTGACGGGATTAAAATAGCAACTTCTTTTCCTAATATTGCAAGAAAATATTTTGAAAAACTCGGCAAAAAGGTTCATATAACCGAAGTGTCCGGCGCAACAGAAGTTACTCCGCAGCTGGGGCTTGCTGATGTTATTGTGGATATTACTTCCAGCGGTTCTACTTTGAGAAATAATAAATTAAAAATTATCGGGGAAATTTTGCAGTCAAAAGCCGTAATAATAGGACGTCCCGGGATAAAAGAAGAACAGCAAACCAAAATAAACGCATTTATAAGAGCAGTAAAATCTGCTTTAGATGCGGAAGAGAAAAAATATTTAATGGCAAATTTGCCAAAAGCTTCTCTGGCAAAAATAAAAGAATTTATGCCGGGGTTTACTTCTCCGACGGTGACCATGCTTTTGGATAACGATAATGATGTTGCCATTCATGCTGTTATCGAAAAGAAAAAAGTTTATGAAAACATAGAACAATTAAAGCAGCTCGGGGCTACGGGCATACTTATAATGACTGTAGATCAGATGGTGCCTTAAAAACTTCCGCTTCGGATTTTACTCGTGTTCTCTCATAAGATAAGTTGCCAGTCCTGCAACTCCAATTCCTATTCCCAATAAAGTAAGTAAAATTGCTTTAGGGTGATTGTCGATTTGTTTTTTGACTTTTTCCAGACCCGGATGTTTTGCCATGCCATATCCGGCTTTATAACCTAAATTTGCGGCAAGTTTCATTCCGTATCCGGCTTTTCCCATTAAATTTCCTACGGTTTTAAGGTTGTTATGTTTCATCATAATTTTTTCGCTTGTTTTCATAAATAATTACCTCCTTAAACAATGAATACTCAAACTTTTTCTGATTTGTATATTTCATATTAAAATCAATTATTGATTTATAAATTCCCCACAGGGATAGAATGAAAGATAAAAGACACGCAATTATTTTTATTAATTGCGTGTCTTTTTAGATTTTTATAATTTTTAAATATTAATTTTAGGTCGCATTGTGGGGAAGGCGATGACATCTCTTATGCTGGCGGAATTTGTAAGTATCATAATCAGCCTGTCAATACCTATTCCTAGCCCGCCGGCAGGCGGCATCCCGTATTCTAAAGCTGTTACATAATCATAATCAACTTCAGCAGGAGTTTCATGGTCATTATCTTTTTTGGTTTCGATTTGTTGTTCAAATCTTCTCCTCTG
Source organism: Cyanobacteria bacterium UBA9971 (assembly GCA_003499955.1). Classification (GTDB taxonomy): domain Bacteria; phylum Cyanobacteriota; class Vampirovibrionia; order Gastranaerophilales; family UBA9971; genus UBA9971. Next base: position 9,224 of record DNRP01000003.1, on the reverse strand, counting down.
GTCAATCGGATCTGTTAATTCAGAGAAAGCATTTGCGATTTCCCAGCCGTTAATACGTGTTTCAAATCTTTCAACGAGTTTATTGTCATCCCTGTGCGGTTTTGCAAGAGGAGAAATATCTCTCGGGTAGTCAATAATATGTACAGGCTGAATTAAATGAGGTTCAACATTTATTTCAAATACTTTATCAAGAATTATTCCCCATGTGTCGCCTTCTTCAACTTCTATGCCGAGTTTTTTGGCTTCTTCCGCTGCTTCGGGGCATGAAAGGAATTGTCCAAAATCCACGCCCGTGAATTTTTTAACGGCGCCGAGCATTGTCATTCTGTCCCATGGAGGAGTTAAGTTGATTTCTTTGTCTTGATAGGTGATAATCATTGTGCCAAGAACTTTTTGCGCTACAGAGCTTATTAAATTTTCAGTAAGTACCATCATTTCGTTATAATCAACATAAGCCTGATATAATTCAAGCATGGTAAATTCAGGGTTGTGTTTAGGGGAAATGCCTTCGTTTCTGAAAGTTCTGTTAAGTTCAAATATTTTTTCTGATACTCCGCCTACCATAAGTCTTTTAAGGTATAATTCGGGTGCGATTCTCAGGAACATTTCCATATCAAGAGTGTTATGATAGGTTTTAAAAGGTCTTGCGGTAGCTCCGCCTGCAATGGTCTGAAGCATCGGGGTTTCAACTTCGAGAAAACCGCGTTGAGATAAGTAATCTCTGATTTCTCTTATGATAAGACTTCTTTTTAAGAAAGTGTCGCGCACTTCTTCGTTCATAATCATGTCCAAATAGCGTTGTCTGTAACGTGTTTCTACGTCAGTAAGACCGTGCCATTTTTCGGGAAGCGGCAGAAGCGATTTTGAAAGAATTTTTAAATCTTTGACTTTTATACTTAATTCGCCTCTTGGAGTTCTTTTTACGTTGCCATGGACACCAATTATATCTCCTACATCAAGGAGTTTAAGAAGTTTTATTTTTTCTTCNNTCTTTGTATTTTTCGTGCAGCTGCGCTGCGGAAGCTGTTCTGTCAAATGTGTACGGGTAAGGATTTATGCCTTTATCCACAAGATCATTTAATTTTTGAATACGGGTGTTTCTTAGTGTATCAAGACTGCTATGTGTAACTTTTTCAGTCAATTTGACCTCCAGATTTTTAATNNTTTTAAATTTTAAATAAATTTATGTTAATTTTTATTAATTATGAAAAATTTAAATGCAATTAATTAATTTATAAGATTTATAATATAATTTTATAAATTTTGTATGAAAGAGTTTAAAAATGATGCATAATTTTTCAATAATGAATCATTTTTTGGGGTTTGGAAAAAGAGATTCTGTAACAGGACGGCAGGATAGAGAACATTCTGTTGCTGTGCTTGGAACGACAAGAGAAAACTCTCATACTAAGGCTGAAATTGAATTGGTAGCAGCTGTTGCAGGGAAACTTGCTCAAAAAGATTTTGATATATGGACAGGGGGTTGTCCGGGAATTGCAAAATCGGCAAATCTGGCTGCGCATAACGTTAATCCGAAAAACAGCTGGGCTGTTCATGTAAAACGTTTTCTTAACAACAGAACTCTGTCAGTAAGAAACCTTGGAATTTATAATGAAAAAAAAGACAAAACAGGCTCTCCTGTTCTTACGGAGTCGGGACCTGAAAGAACAATGGCTATTGTTGAAGAATGTAATCATGCCGTAATAGCTACGGGAGGATTGGGTTCAGCGCAAGAATTTAGTGTATGTGCCGAAGCTAAAGCTTTTAAGTCTTCTAAAAATGATTTATGTATAGATGACTTAACACTTTTAAATAATAATGGTTTTTATGACAATTTAATAAAAACTTTTGATACGATAGAAAATGATAAATATAAGCTAACAGAACCACCATACAAGGGTTTGCCGGGATTTCCCATAAAACCTAAAACTTTGAAAGAAAAAATTATAAATAATGAAGTTAAAATTAACGGAAATATAATGACAAAAGCTGATATTGAAAAAACTTCAACAGATATAGTTAATCATATTATTGAAGAATCAAATAAAAACAGCGTTGAAAAAATTCCGCTATTTAACTCTAGTCACTAATTAATTTTATAGAAATTTTCTTAAAACCCGCCCCAGCCACCCTTTAGGTGAGGAAAGGGCTGCGCCCTTTACCTGCTTTTTATAATTTTTTAAGAAAATTTCTTCAATAAAAACAAGGATTTTGACTAATTGGCGACTCAGGTTATTTAAGTTGCCTTTATAATATAAATTTTAAAATTTTAATTTTCCGGTTGTACTAGCCATGTAAGACATGACTTTGGCTGAATAACTGTAATTTACTACAGTAAATTACTAATGTAATATTTTTATACTCAAAATATTAGAAAATGTTTTTTGGTTTTTTAAAATTGATAAAATTATGAATAACAAACAAAAAATAATCTATATAACCGCAGCAGTTTTATTAATTCTGTTTGTTTTGTGGTTTATTTTTGACGGAGTTCCTGTTGAGGCGTATAAAATTATTCCGCAGGATGCAATAAAAGGTGTAACTGTCACAGGAACTGTAAAATCAAGAGAAGATACCCTTGTTGCTTCGAGCATAATAGGAAATATTGATAAATTTTACATAAAAGAAGGGGATTATGTAAAAGCAGGACAGTTAATAGCCACTTTAGTCAGAACAGAACAAGTTGGAGATGTTGAGTCTGCTATTGGAAGATTTGATACGGCATATTGGGAGCTTGAAGATCTTCTTACAGAACCACGACGACAGGAAGTTGAAATTGCAAAAGCCGAAGTAGATAAAACAAAACAAAAGCTGTCAATTTTGCAGTTTACTATTGGCAGAACCAGGCTTGATCTTCAAGATGCCAAGATTGACGAAGAACGCTATAAAACCCTTGAAGAAGCAGGCGCAGTAAGTACAAGAGAATTGGAACAAAAAACTTTAAGAAAAAAAGAACTGGAAAAAACATTAGGAGAAACTCAAGAACAAATTCATGTGTCAATGGATGAAATAAAACAAGCAAAGGAAAATTTAAGTCTTACTCTTCAAAAAATCAAGAGGCAACAGGTTGAAGCGGCAAAAGGAAGAATGAAAACGGCTATGGGAGACACAGAGGCGGCAAAGGCAAGGCTTGATAATTATGTAATAACAGCCCCTGTTTCGGGGATTATTACTGACAGGATTCTTCATATAGGTGATATAGCTTCCCCTACTTCTCCGATTGTAAGGCTTATAGTTCCTGAATTAATTTATCTAAGCATGCAAGTTGAAGAAAATGAGTTAAAGTTTATAAAAAAAGGACAGGATGCGTTTGCTGTGTTTGATGCGTATCCTGACAAGGTTTTTGAATGTTCGGTAAAGGAAATAGTAAAGCAGGTAAATCCTTTGACGGGAACTTTTGAAGTAAAACTTACAAGACCTGAAAAAAAAATAAATTTGGCTGTGGGAATGACTGTAGATGCAACAATAATTACAGGTAAATATAAAAATATAATAATAATACCAACTGATTTTGTTATTCAAAAAGAGGGTAAGACTTATGTGTTTACGCAATTTGGTTTTTGGGCGCGAAAAACTTATATCAAGATTGATAATTTTGATAATAACAGAACAAAAGTCATCAGCGGCCTTAAAAAAGGAGAGGTAATCCTTAAAAGTGTTGAAAGAAATAAGCTAAAAGAAAATAATCATATAAAAATTACAGGCGATTATAAATTATGAAATTTTACGAACTGTTTATAGCTTTCAGGTATATAAAAGCCAATCTTAAGCAGTCAATAATTATTACGACTGCTGTTAGCATAGGAGTAGCTATAATTATTTGGATTCCGTCGATTAATTTGTCATTTATGGATGATTTAATAAACAGAACAGTTTCAAGCGCTCCAAATATTACTATACAAAAGGAATTAGATACTTTTGCAATAAATAAAGAATTATTTGCCGAAAAACTTAAAGGGGAAAATCTTTTACTTACTGATCAGGTTTTGACCAGAAAAAGAAAAATAAAATCTTCCAGAAAAATAATTGAACAAATTAAAAATATTGAACAAATAGAAGCAACTGCGCCTTTTGCGGAAGGACAGGCTCTTTTAATAAGGGGTGGAGAAGAAAGAGGGGTTTCAATAAAGGGAATTATGCCCGATGAAATAAAAATCGTGGATATTGAAAAGGATATGGTTAAAGGAAGAATAAGAGATTTGACTATTAATGATATTGTTATTGGTCAAACACTTGCGGATAAGCTGAAAGTCTGTATAGGTAAGCGTATTAAAGCGGCAGGCGTGTCAGGAACACCAATAAGTCTTAAGGTTGTCGGCATTTTTGATACAGGATTGCGTGCGAAAGATGAATTTCAGGCTTATGTAAATATAGCTATAGCTCAACAGTTATTAAATATAGGGACTGATGTAACCGGAATAGGAATTAAAGTTAAAGACATTTATAAAGCGGAAGAAACGGCAGAGGAAATAAGAACAAAAACAGGGCTTTATGTTACAAGCTGGATGGAAGATAACAAGCAAATTCTTGATCAGTTAAACAGGTTCAAATTAATAATTTTGTTCATTAATTTTCTTATAATATTTTCNNGTGTTTTTAAGTCTTATAGGGTATTTTATAGGTCTTTTGCTCGCAAAATTGATGATTATAGGATATTCCAACCTCATTGAATCTTCGGGAGAAACTATGTTTAGCACGCAAATACCGGAATTCAAGTTAAATACGTCTTATGCGTTACTTGCATTTTTTTATTCGATTTTTACAAGTATTCTTGCGAGTATTCTGCCTTCTTATCAGGCTGCAAAATTAAAGCCTGTGGAGGCGATAAATGCCTAAAGATGAGATACTTTTAAGTCTTGAGAACATAAATAAAGTTTATCCCGGAGCGCAACCTGTAAATGCATTGATTGATATAAATTTGACAATAAAAAAAGGAGAATTTATTGCGGTTGTTGGTCCCAGCGGTTCGGGAAAAAGTACTTTGATGAATGTTTTAGGGCTTTTAGATGCAGTTACTTCAGGAAAATTATATTATTTAGGTCAGGAAACTTCAAAATGGGATGAAAAACAAAAGGCAGTATTTAGAAACAGGGAAATCGGGTTTATATTTCAGGCTCATCTTTTGCTTGCTGAATTTACAGCTCTTGAAAACGTTTTGATGCCGGCGTACATAGCAAGGCAAGTTAATCATTCTCTTGAAAAAAGGGCAAAGGAAATTTTAACTATTGTGGGGCTTGAAGATAAATTTTATGTTAAGCCCAAGAATCTTTCCGGAGGACAAAATCAGCGTATCGCAATAGCCCGGGCTTTAATGAATCAGCCTTCTGTGGTTTTTGCCGATGAGCCGACGGGTGCGCTTGATCAAAAAACAGGGAATGATATCTATAATTTATTCAGAAAAATTAATGCGGAAGAAAATATGACATTTATAATTGTTACGCATGAAAGAGGTCTAGCTCAAAAAGCCGACAGAATTATAGAAATAGTAGACGGGCAGATAGTAAAATGAGATAAATATCAGGATTGTCATTGCGAGGAGGAGCAAAGCTCCAACGAAGCAATGACAAGTTTTTAAGTTCTAAGTTGTTACAAAAAAATGTTTTGTAAAATCATGTAACAAGTAGAGGAAATTTTGAAAAAGGAGGAGAATTTTTGTTTTTATATGTATAGGTAACAATAATCCCTATTAAATTATGTAGTCAATGTGTGTGCTGTGGAGGACAATAGCCATGTCTTTAATTAACCCTATTAGCGCGGTGGGTCCAACCCCCCCACGCCTTCCTGAGAGTACGGGCGTTTTAGGATTTAGATCCGCGCCGGTTTTAACTGCGTCAATTTTCGGTAATCCCGGTATTTCCAGAGGTGGAACAGAAACAACGGGTGTGAACTCATTTAGTTCGGCTCCGTCGTCTTCTCCATCATCTTCGGGTAGCGGATCAGGTCTAAATGTTGTAATTTAGATTGTCTGCTTTGAAATTTATCAAGGAGTAGTATGCTCATGCGGAACAATTTATCAAGATCTTTTGCTATTTTTGGAATATTCATTATTCTTGCGATGTTTATTAACATAGTGAGTTTTATTGAAGGGCAAAATAGTCAAAGCATAGAATCACAAATAGTTTCCGCATTCGACGGTTAAATCTATCAGTATTAAAAAAAGAACTTGCTAAACAGCAAGTTCTTTTTTTATAGCAGTTCAATATGGATAAAAACCCAAAGAGGTCGGAATTTCCGACCTCTTTGGGTTTGTTAATAGTCTAACTTTTTTAAGGTTAGTTTTGATTTTAGATAAGAGCTAACGCTACTTGAGGTGATTGGTTAGCTTGAGCTAACAATGTAGCGGAAGCTTGTTGCAGAATCTGGTTTTTCGTTAATGATGCAGCTTCTTTAGCAACATCAACGTCTCTGATTCTGGATTCGGAAGCTGACATGTTTTCATATTTAATTGATAAACTTTGAATAGCTGAATCTAATCTGTTCTGCATAGAACCGATTGTTGATCTTCTTTCGGATACGTCAGCAATTGCATCATCAATAGTACTAATGTAAGCTGAAGCAGCTGAAGCGGTTGCTAATGTTGAGCCTGCTGTAATAGAAACACCTAATGATGAAGCATCAGCAGCACCAAGAGGGTTGACACTTCCGCCTGCAACGTCAATAGCGTTTGTGGTAGCGCCTGAATTTGCACCTATTTGAAGGCTAAGTGCAGTTGAACTGCCGTCTAAAAGTCCGATAGTATTGAATTTAGATGCTTTTGAAAGTCTTGTGATTTCATCTAAACGCTGACTAACTTCTGATTCGATAGCTGTTCTTTCACTACTTCCGTTTGTATCGTTTGCAGCTTGTACAGCAAGATCTCTTATCCTTTGAAGGTTGTCTTGAATGATACCAAGATCGCCTTCAGCTGTTTGTAAGAGGTTAACGCCTGCTTGTGCGTTTTGGGAAGCTACTTGCGCGCCTCTTGCTTGTGATTTTAAGCTTTCAGAAATTGTTAAACCTGCAGCATCGTCAGCAGCTTTATTAATTCTGTAACCTGTTGACAATCTTTGTAAAGATTTACCGATTTCGCTTGTTGATGTTCCTAAACTTCTTTGAACTAAAATTGAGTTAACGTTCGTATTGACAACAATACTCATACACAGATTCTCCTTATCTGAACTAACACATCCCTGATATTTTTTTGAAGCGCTTCTGATGGTATACCTGTAATCAGTTAATCCTATAATAGTTTGGTTTCAATATTTAATATATTGTATTTTTGTTATAGATTTGTCCAACTAAAGTATACATATTACACTTGTTCCCGATGCAATTAAATTTAATTCATGCTTTTAGATTTTGTTTACTTTTGTTTACGTTATTTTACTTTTCTTAATCTTAGAAGCTGTCTTGTTAAAATTTCTTTCTTTCTGTGACTGTCATTGCGAGAGGTACCCGCTTTTTTGATTAAATATCAAAAAAGGAGGGGGGAGTTTAGCCCGTGGCAATCTAAAAAATAATGACTGGTTTTAGATTGCTTCGTCGCAAGCTCCTCGCAATGACAATTGCAGGTTTTAATCAGATGGGGTCTTAGAGTTTTCGTAGGTGATATAATTTTAAACATACAATTTACAATATTGATTTGAAAATAAGAAAAATATTTACATGACTAAAGCTGGAATTTTATATATATGTCCTACGCCGATAGGAAACCTTGAAGATATTACTTTAAGGGCGATCAGGGTACTCAAAGAAGTTGATTTGATAGCCTGCGAAGATACAAGAATTACTCAAAAGCTACTTAATCATTATGAAATTAAAACTCCAACAATCAGTTATCACAAATTTAGCGAAAAAGAAAAAAGCGGTTATTTAATAAATCAACTTAAAGAAGGAAAAAATATAGCTCTCGTATCAGATGCAGGAACTCCTTTGATAAGTGATCCCGGTTCTGAACTTCTTAAAGAAGCCTATTTGAATGATATAAAAGTTGTACCTCTTCCCGGAGCAAGTTCTGTAATGACTGCTTTGTCAGCGGGGCTTGTTTTTGAAGGAAATTTTGTGTTTCTGGGGTTTTTGCCAAGAGCTGCCAAGGAAAAAGAACAGATTTTGTCTAAATATTCTGAAATTAATATGGTTTTTTTTGAATCCCCTAACAGGCTTATTCATTCTCTGGAAGAAATTTTCAGGATTTTAGGAAATAGAAATGCTATTATAGCAAGGGAACTTTCCAAAATTTATGAGGAAATCAAAAGAGATAATATTAGCAATCTTATAGAATATTACGCTCAAAATCCGCTTAAAGGCGAAATAGTCTTGATTATAGAAGGACAAAAAGAAGAAAAAACTCATGAAGAAGCCGAAATAATCGAAAAAATCAAAATCCTTAAAAAAGAAGGATACTCAACTAAAGAAATAAGTAAAATCATTTCCCTGTTTACAGGGTTTCCGAAGAAAGAAGTTTATANNGCGGGTTTATTTAAGCAAAAGACAGGCGATTCTAAAGCGGATTCTAAAGTTACTACTATAGTTTTTGCGCATTATGAGATACAGGATTCGGCGTCTTTTGGAAATAAAACTAACGCAATTAAAGAATTAATTAAAAAATTTGAAAAAATTCATCCCGATATAAAAGTTAAAGAAGAAATTCTTCCAAATCAGTCTGATATTCAGCATCAGTATTATGTTATAAACCTTGAGGGAAATACTCCTAATATAGATGTATTGTCGATGGATGTAATCTGGATTAAAGAGTTTGCTAAGGCGGGATGGATATTAGACCTTGATAAATACATTGACAGAAAGGATTTTCAGGACTTTTTAACGCCTTTATTTATCGGTTCGATAAGCTATAACAACAAAATTTATGCTTCTCCATGGCTTTTGACAAGCGGTGCGCTTTTTTATAGGAAAGATTTGCTTGAAAAATACGGGTTTAATCCTCCTCAAACTTTTGAGGAGCTTGTTAAACAATCTCAATACATACTTAAAAAAGAAAATAATCCTGATTTGTACGGTTATCTCTGGCAGGGAAACGAGCAGGAAGGCATGGTTTGTAACGTATTAGAGTATTTATACAGTTTGAACGGAGCTATTTTAAGCGGCGATAAAGTTGTTATAGACAGTCCTCAAAATAAAAAAGCGCTGGCATTTCTTAAAAGCCTTTTTAAATCCGGAGTATCGCCTGATACAGTAAAAACTTCCAATTTGATCGTCAACAGAAGGCTATTTTTGCAGGGGCATGG
>DNRP01000051.1:3628-12475 GCA_003499955.1 Cyanobacteria bacterium UBA9971 | reverse complement strand
TTCAAATCTGGCCCCCGCAACCAACTAATAAAAAGGGTCTCCATTTCGGGAGACCCTTTAGTTTTTGCCAATTGTTCCAAAATTGTTCCGAGTTGTTTTAACATCAAATATTTTTTACGTCATTGTTGAGTTTAATCTTTTTCTGTATTTTGGTTTAAAATCAGGTGGCAGAGCTTTAAATTTAAATTCTTCTTTATCTATATAGTCAGTTTTATAACTTTGAAATTTTCTTAATGATTCAATATCAATTTTTCCTATTAGGATGTTGTCTTCTCCTCCTTTAATATTTTAAATAATGCTTTCTTCTGATTTTTTAGGTGCAACTATTTTACTATCTCCATATTGAGAAGTATTTACCTGAATGACATAACAATGAAGGTCTCTAGCTGCTGATTCTACTATATTATTGAAGTATTTGATATCTTTGTTCCATTCACATGCTACTAAAAAGTCTAAATCCGCTTTGAATTCTGCTCTAAATCTAATATCCACAAGTTCAAAACAATCATATACAGCAAAATATAAATTATTCCAAATAAATAAATCATTGCTGATATTTTTTGTGTCTGGAACTTTTAGACCTAATTTTTTTATTAGTTTTGATTCTGCTGGAGCATACCATTTTTTTAAACGTAAATTGATAAACGCATCTGTATATCCAGAAATACCCATAGGTAAAATTGTTGCAATATAATTTAATGCATTTTTATCATTATCGTCTTTGCCTAATCTTTATCGTTTTTACTAGCTAAATAGACTGCGCCAAAACTGCCGCTAGATATAAATGAGGTTATTTTATAATTTTCTATAAACTTATCTACTAATAGGTTTTTATCAATTAATTCTTGTTGAAACATACCCACCTGCTATTCTATTTGTGTATAAAAACAATTTTGATATTATGACAAACACTTATGTTTAGCAAATTTATTAATAATTTTCTCGAATTTAAAAAGATTATAGCTGATATCTGTTATTATTTACTTGATATAAAATCATTAGCAATGAAGATATAAAGAGTTTCTCATACTCTATAAGCTTTGGGCTTGTCTTGCTACTTCTACAATCCAAACATTAGCACTTACAAAAGGATAAGTTAGCATATAAATCAAAGCTATTGCTGCAATTATAGAGAGTTTTTTCATCAAATTGCTCTTTGTTCGTAATTCCGTACAGGTTGTTCTTAATTTAGCACTAAAATTGTTTCTATGCAACGTGAATACAAAGAACAAAGACAACATATTATTAAAAAACTTGGATTGCTCATTAAGCAGGCTCGCATTGAGAAAACAAAATCCATAAGCCTTATTTCGGATGAGGTTGGATTATCGAAGTCTATTTGGGCTGATTTAGAAAGAGGACAAAAAGACCCACAATTTACAACACTGTGGCGTATAGCGGAAGCTCTTGAAATTCCATTATCACAGATTATTGCTTCTCTTGAGGAGGAAATAGACAAAAACTTGAGTTTTATAGAAAAATAGTTCTTCTACAAGGCTTATATGATTTATTATTAAACACTTTTGAAAGGTTTTTATAGTACATTTTTTTTAGTGTTGTAATTCCGGGAAAATGAGAAAATTAGTTTGAAAATCAAAGAATTAGTTACAATATTAGAATCATTAACACAGCTTCTTTGCATCTATAAAAATATTTTTAGATATTTATAGCAATTAAATTTTGATTCTAATAAAATATTTAAATGTAGTTTATTACGAGTGTTCTATAATGCAGAAATTTCCTTGGTCAATACTTGTTCTTACATTATTAATAATATTTGTATCAATTTCTGATTATATTAATCTTAATGTTATATTGGGTAATCATTTTAATCCAACATTATTAAGCGGTGTTTTTACTGGACTAATAACGCTTTGTGCAATGTGGTTTATTGATGAAAAACAAGCTAGAAGGCTTGAAAACAATCGCTTTATAGAACAATATTGTGTAAAATTATTTGCCTTTAAAAAAGCATTACAGGACTTTACTTATGTCGGTTGTAGAAACCATAGTAAATTACCAAAAATTTTTACTGAAGATTTTGATAAAATTACATTTGCTGATTTATCAAAAACAATCATATCAGTTAGCGAAGAATGTGGTGAATTAAGAAATTATTGCATTTTTTTTGAAAGAGAAGCAAATATAAAAAGCAAAAAAGAATTTAAACAAATTGATACATTAACAAGAAGTCTTTTTTTCTCAACGGCACCTATTTTAGCATTTAGTACTGGTTCAAAAACACAAGAGGAGGTAAAATTTCTTTTAAGAGAAAACTTTTCAAAGGCACTGCTGGAATATATGCCAGAAAAAGATTTAAAAAAGAAATTTTCACTTTACAAACAAAAATTTAATAAAAATAATCTCCCTCTGATTCACCAAATCGTTATTGAAGATATAAGAAAAAAAGCTTTAAATATTCATAATATTATTGGATATAAAAATCTATAAATAAAGTATTTACAAAATCCGTAAACAATTCCCATAAAAAGATTTTAATCTTCAATTAATCTTTCAAGAATTCTTAAATAATCTTTTGTACTTTCATAAACGCACTCTGATATAAAGTTAATAAAGAACTGACTATCTTTTGGCTCTATTTGAGCTCTTTTAAGTGAATAAATGTAATCATTTCTCATTACAGGCGGAATTATCGTTGTTATATAACCAGCCTGCAATAATGCTAAATTCATCAAAAGCCTTGCTGTCCTTCCATTACCATCACTAAATGGATGAATTGTGACTAAATTCAAATGTAATAAGGCAGCAAATTCAACAGGATGGTGCTTAGATTTCAACTCTGGAATATCATCCGCAAATTTTTTCATTAAGTCAGGAACTTTTTGAGGTGAAGGAGGAATAAACTCGGTACCTGTAATAATTACCTGTTTATCTCTGTATTTACCTGCTTTGTCAAGGTCAACTTGTCTATATAGAAAATTATGCAGATCTAGTATATCTTGTTCCTTGATTTCAGGATTACTAGAAAGCTTATAAAGTAAGTCGTATGCTTCACTATGCCCTAGAGCTTCCTGTATTTCTCTAATTGGATGTCCGCCTATTGTAATTCCATCTTCAAGGATTATTTTAGTTTCTGTTTCTGTGAGCGTGTTTCCTTCAATAGCATTACTTGAATAAGTAAATGAAATACGATAATATTGCTTTAGTTGTTCTAAAACATCTTTATTTAAGGGTCTATACTTAACTATAGTTTCTTTAGCTTTATCTATATCGGGAATTCTGCTTTTATATTCCATTGTTTTTCCTCTTTATTCGACAATTATAGCATTTAAGCTTTATTTATAAAAGTTTTAAAAACTGAATAGAACAGCAACAATTTTCTGAAGTCATAGCATCATCAGGAAAATTTATCTTATTTTTAGCTATAAATTTGTTTATGGCTTCTTGAGATTTCTCTTTATCAGCGAAAACACCTATAATATGTTCCTGTTCCCAGTAAAAATATTGTGCAAAGTAAAGAGTCATTATTTAAAAATCTTATAAAAACTATAAATAACTTATTGGTGTTAGCCAAGTCAAATATTTGTCTTGTTATATATTGGCCATAATAATTATAAAAATCATTTTTGACTACAGAAATAAATTCATTATCTGAAGAAGCTTGGGTCATAGGTCCTTCAAGAGCTAAAGATTTCCATTTATTCCAAACTATCTCGCTCAAACACAAGCTGATTTTATCATGAAACACTCAGCAATAAAAAATTAATAAATTTGGTTTATATATATTTTGATTACTTTATAACTTCATAAATTATTAAAGGTTTTTGAGCGTAGCCTTGTTTTTCATATTTATTGGTTTTTCTTATTATTTTCTTTTTTAATAACTTTGATATGTAGTAATAGGCTAGCTTTCGGCTGTCATCACCCAAACATTTTTCCATTGACCTGACAGAAAAGGTCAAATTCTGCTTCAAAAAGTTTTCTAGCTTTTCTCGAAAGTCTCTATTAGTGCGGGTTTTATTTTTCCATGAATATACTTTTATAGCCCCCGCAACCAAATACAACAAGGGTTTCGCCAAATCGGTGAAACCCTATTTTTTTGCTTTTAACGCTATATTAACGCGCTAGTTGTTTTGCAAGCTTAGTATTACTACATCGAAGTCAACCCTTGTCTTTAGTTTGGTGCATATATGGTGCAGGTAGTAGTTGCCAAAGAAATAATAGAGAGGAGAAAGTTTTAATTTTTTGCTCATTGTCAACTTTATTATTTTGCTAACATTTCTTAATTTTTTTCAATTAATAATTGAATTTTAAATTAATAGTTGAAAAAAGTCAGGAATTTAATCAACTATATTTTTATTTTTAAACTATTAATGTATCTTTAAAAGTATGAATTTAGGAAACGAAATTAAAAAATTAGCAATTGATAATTCAGTTACTTTAACTTATTTAGCAGAAGGTATTTCTCGAAAAAAAGGTAAACGCTATAGTGTGCAAAACTTATCTGCAAAATTAAAAAAGGGTACTGCTAATTTAAATGAATTAGTTATAATAATGGAAATTCTTGGGTATAAAATAAAGTTTGAAAAAGAAATTTCGACGAAAGAATAACTCCTTGATAAAATGAACAACCATAAAAACATAAGACAGATAGCTTTATATGGAAAAGGCGGCATTGGAAAATCTACAATATCAAGTAATTTAACCGCAGCGTTGACCGGTATTAGCGTAAAACCTGCGCAGGTTGGTTGCGATCCTAAAGCTGATTCTGTAAATACACTGATGGGCGGTAAATTCATAGATACTATTTCTGAAATAACAAGAGAATTAGGGAATTCCGAAGAGGTTATCCAGAAAGCTATTTATAAAGGATTTAATGATATTCTGTGTATAGAGTCGGGTGGACCAATTCCGGGGCAAGGATGCGCAGGCAGGGGGGTTCTGGTTGCCCTTGATTTAATCAGGCAGTATAAAATTTTTGAGCAACATAATATTGATTTAGTAGTTTATGATGTGCTGGGAGATATTGTATGCGGCGGTTTTGCGCAGCCTATAAGACATGGGTTTGCGGAAGAAGTCTATATCGTTACAAGTGGCGAATATATGTCACTTTATGCTGCGAATAATATTGCATTCAGTATAAAACAGTTTGCTGAGCAGGGTTTAAAAGTAAGAGTCGGTGGAATTATAGGAAATCTTAGAAATACGCCCAACGAGAAAGAAATTATTGAAAATTTTGCGCAAAGACTTAAACTCCCTGTGATTCAGATGATTCCGAGGTCTGATAGTGTTCAGAAGTCAGAAAGTCAAGGAAAAACAGTTATAGAATCATTTCCTGATTCAGAGCAGGCAAAAATTTATTTTGAGCTTGCCGAGAAAATTCTTGAGAATAAAGAAAAATTCATCCCAGAACCGCTTTCAAAACAGGAGCTTTTGGGGCTGATAAACTTGGGTTGTCATTGCGAGGAGGTGCAAAGCACCGACGTGGCAATCTCGTGATAATTGTCATTTTGAGCAAAGCGAAGAGTCTATACTATTGATTATTTCCAGTATTTGACAGATTCTTCGGGCTAAAGCCCTCAGAATGACAGCAAAATAAAAGGTAATTATTTTAAAAATGAATCAATGTACCTCAAAGAAGCTCTTGAAAGCTGGATATAAATGGATAAAAGTTTCGGAAATGGTTGATGAAACTCCTCCTGTAACCGCAAGCTGTGAAATAAATAAAAGGTTTCCCGGTTATGGAGGGCTCTGGTGTAAGCTGATTATGGCTGTAACGAGTTATGCTATGACTAAAAATTCAGTCGCTGTGATTCATGGACCCAATAATTGCGCGTGGGCTGTGAGAAATTTTTGTTCGACAAATTATTCTCTTTATTACGGAAATTCTTTTTTGCATATGCCAACTACAGATATAGATCAGAATTCCGTAATTTATGGCGGTGGTGAAGCTTTAATAAAAACACTTAAAGAAGTGGATAAAGATTATAAGCCTGAACATATTTGCGTTTTTGACACATGTTCCACCGCTCTTATAGCTGATGATATTCAAACAGCTATTAATATTGCTCAATCAAAATGTATCACAAAGATTGATTATATTCCGTCAGCAGGTTTTACCTCGATACCACTGGGAAAATCAATAGAGGAAATAACAGTAAAATACGCGGATATGATGGATTCGCCTTCTGAAATTTCGGAAAATACTGTAAACATTCTCGGGCAGTACAAAGAGCAGCAGGACAGTTCTCCTGTGAAGTGTCAGGGTAAACGTGACGGAAGCGGCGGAGGCTGCGGAAAAGGGCGTGGAAAATATCCCGATGATGCTTCGGAATTAACAAGAATAATCGAAGCTCTAGGGCTAAAAGTCCATAGAATTTTGATATCAGGAAATAGTGATTATATAAAATCAGCCCCGCAGGCTGCTGTTAATGTAATCAGTTGCCCTACATGGGGGATACCACTTGCAAAAATGATGAAAGAAAAGTTTAATACACCATATTTAAAACATTGTATTCCGATAGGAATTGAGGCAACTTCAAAGTGGATAAGAGAATTGGCTGATTTTACAGGCAAACATCAAGAAGCGGAAGATTTTATCAAGCAAGAAGTTTCAGAGTTGCAAGAGATATTTGAGAAAACGAAAAATCTTGTAAAAGGCAAAGCCGCACTTATTGAATGCGGAAGAAACTCTCAAACAGCTTTTGCAAGACCGATGGCATTAGCCAGAGCGTTGCGGGAGTTAGGGATGATGCCGTATTTGTTCGGGCTTCATCCTGTGGAGTTGAAAGCAAAAGAATCAGATGTGGGTTATTTCTTATGGGATGGCTTTAATCCGCAAATACTTACAGGGAATTATCCTTATCAGCAGCCTGTAGATATAACAGAAGTTGTAAAATCTCTTGATTTAGAAGAAGGACAATATGTTTATTTTACTCAAGATGTTTTTCCGATGGCAAAAGCAGGTGTTTTTGATGCTGAAAATATTCCAAGAGTTGAGACAGGGGTTCATTTAAGGCGTGTTATAAATGCTCCGGGTAGGGGAGTCGGCTTTAGGGGGGCGAAAGCTCTTTATCAAAATATAATTGAAGTGTTAAAATTTTCTTCAGGCAATAAAAAAGCGACTTTGTACGGAAGAGTGCATGGTGAATTTTATGAATTTGGACGAAAGTAATGAATATAATTAAATCAGACAGGCAATATAAAGATTTGATGAAACCCGGAAGTTTTGTGGGGAGTACTCTTACAGCTTCGGGAATAAAAAACGCGCTTATAATATTTCATGGAATATTAGGCTGCAACATAGAAGCAACGCATTTTCGCTCTGATCAAATACCGGGGGGTGGCTATATTCCTGTAATTTCCACAGGGTTAAATGAAGCTGACTGTATTCAGGGAGGAACTGAAAAGCTCTTATTGACCTTAAGAACTTCCATAAATCAGGCTATTGCCGGAAATAAAATTCCCGAAATCGTTTTTGTATTAACAAGTGATGCGGCTTCGATTGTGGGGGATGATATTAAAACCGCGGCAAGAATTGTCGAAGAAGAAACAGGGGTGAAAGTTATTGCCTTGGACACGCCCGGATTTGCAGGCGGGTTGGTTCACGGGACGGATGCTGTTTTGTCAGAATTGTTGCGTTTACAAACCTGTCATTGCGAGCGAAGTGAAGCAATCCACCCGACAATAACTAATAAATGGATTGCTTCGTCGCAAGCTCCTCGCAATGACAATAAAAATTCTATAAATCTCATAGCACCTCATTTATTGGGTTCTAAAAACTGGACAAACGATACCGATGAAATGATAAGGCTTTTGCAAGGGGCGGATATTCAAGTTAATCTTAATCTTTGCAGAAATTTTAACCTGAAAGATATTTCTCAATTTGCGGAAGCTAAATTTAATTATGTTCTTTCCTCGGAAGAATTGAGGAATTTTGAAAAAATATGCTCTGACTTAGGCTCTGAAATTGTAAGTGAAAATCTTCCTTTGCCGATAGGTGTTGCAAATACCGAAGAATGGCTGTTAAAATTTGCTCAAAAGCTTGGGAGTGTTGAAAAAGCAAAAGAAATTTTAGTTAATGACCAAAAATTTGTTCAAAAACAGCTTAGATTTAATTATAATTTCAGTTGGATGTCGACTTTGATGTATGGAAAACGCTGCGGAATACTTGCACATGCTAAATTCGGAGCTTCTCTGGCGCGTTGCCTACTGTGGGACTTCGGAATTGTTCCAAAAGTTATAGGTCTTATCGCTGAAACAGACAGAGCAGAGAAAGAAGCTCTTGAATTGCTTAAAGAAATTAAAAATCAGGCTGAATTTACAGTTTTGATTAATCCGTCTTATTTTGATTATGGAAATCATTTAAAACAGGCGGAAGTTGATTTTGCTATAGGTTCTATTCAGGATAAGCCCTTGTGTATCGGACATAAAATTCCTCATTTATCACTCGCGGGGTTTAATTTTTTTAATCAATACAATTTTATTCCTTTTCCAAGCTTTGGAATAAGAGGGGTTTTAGGGCTTATGTCAGAGCTGTCTGTTGTTATGGAAGAGGCTTTTTACTTAAAAAACATGATTTCTTTAAATAATTATGAATCTTTAAAATAATACAGAAATTAATGTAAAATTAAATTAATAAAGTAAAAATTAAAGGTTAAGTTTTACAAAAAAATGGAATAATAAATTAAAAAGTGCGTAATATATGTTTACAAAATATCTTTAACCCAACTAAAAATGGAAGGCAATAATGAAAAAATTTAAAGGACAAACTCTACCGGAATTTATTGGAATAGCAGTAGTTGTTTTAGCTGTTATTCTTGGTTCCTTATATTTGTTAGGTGAAAATTTGTCAGAACTTTTCAAAAACAAAAATCCTGCAAAAAC
>DNRP01000051.1:0-3592 GCA_003499955.1 Cyanobacteria bacterium UBA9971 | reverse complement strand
AGGAATATACCGTTCAACTTAACACAATAGTAAACTCGATGCCGGTTAGTGTGGCTCGTACAAATTATATTAATGCATTAACTGCATATAAAACCGTTGTTAATAATGCTGTGACAAAAATAGCTGCAGCTGGAAACGATGAACTTGAGGTTAAAATGGCGCTGCTGGAGATGATGATTAAACTAAACGATTCAAATACTCTGGCAACAAACTTAAAAACGAGTTTTACCGCATATCTTCCTACTTTGTTGGCAAGCTCTAAAAAACAGGTCATAGACCTTTTTACAACGGATTTATTGAATTTTGCAAAAAGTATGGAGTATTCTACATCAGTTAGTCTTTATTCGTTAGTGCTTACTCAGGGTAAGTTAGATACTCTGGCACAAGATCTGCTTCTTGTTAACCAGATGTATACAGATTTAGCAGGGTATAGTAGCAATACAAGAGATCAATATGCACACAAAATTGATTTGGCTGCGACAGACAATTATAGCGGGATTGCTCCTGATACATATACTGATGCTCAATTATGCACTACTTTAGGCGGTGCAGGAACTCCTTGTATAGTGCCATAAAATTTAAAAAATAAGTTTGATTAGAAAAAATCCTGCGTTTGTGCAGGATTTTTTCTTTATTTTAAAAATTTAGCAAGTTCTTGTTTTAATAAGGAAAAATTTTGATATTTTGAATTATCAATATAAATTTCTTTGTTTTTCTTTTTGTCTACTAAAAACAAAGACGGATATGCATTTATATTGAATTTTTTTACAACCTGTGCATTTTTTGGATCTTCACAATTAATAAAAACAAAGTTGTATTTTGAGCTGTATTGTTGTCTTAATTTATCCAGAACAGGAGCAAACCCTTGACAAAAATGACACCAATCTACATAGAAATTAACAACAATAGGTTTATCAAGTTTTTGAGCTTTATCCCATGTCATTGAGGTACTGTAGTCAGATGGAACCAAATTTATTTTTGGTGGTACTGCTGATGTAGATTCGGGTTTTAAAAATATTGCGGTAAAACAAACAGTTATTATTAAACCTGAAATAAATAATTTACTCGTTAATTTCATAAAATTGCTCCTTTAGGAACTACAGTAATGCCTGATTCAGTAACTTCAAAGCCTCTGGCAATATCTTCTTCTTTATTATACCCTATTTGGTAATAAGGAGGAATAAATACTCCTTTATCTATGATAGACCTGCTTATTTTAGCGTATCTTCCTATGTTTACATTTTCCATTAATATAGATTCTTCAACATGCGCAAAACTGTTTACCCTTACGCTAAAAGAAAGAACGCATCTGTTAATCTGCCCACCGCTTATTACACAGCCTTCTGAAACGAGTGAATTGGTAGCCATACCCACACGCTCCGATTCTTTCCAGATAAATTTCGCGGGAGGCAGGTTATGATTTTCTGTTCTTAGAGGCCAGTCTTGATTATATAAGTCGAACTCGGGCAATGCTTCAAGTAAGTCCATATTTGCCTGCCAGTAAGCATCTATAGAACCTACGTCTTTCCAGTAGCCTTTTTCTGTTTCAGTCATTCCTTTTATATGATTTCGGCTAAAGTCATATACATAAACATTTGCTCTCGAATACATGTTTTTAATTATGTCATATCCGAAATCATGTCTGCTGTCAGGTCTTTGGGCATTAATTTCAAGTTCTTTAAGAAGGGTGTCTGTGTTAAAAATATAATTTCCCATTGAAGCAAGAACCATATCAGGTCTCCCTGGAATCGTTGCGGGATTTTCTTTTGGTTTTTCCTGAAATCCGATAAGCTTCCAGTCTTCATCAATAACCATAACTCCAAATTCACTTGCCATTTCAACAGGGACAGGAATAGCGGAAATTGTAAGGTCGGCATTTTTTTTCCTGTGGTATTTCTGCATATGTCTTACATCCATCTTGTAGATGTGATCTCCGCCGAATATACAAACATATTTAGGTTCAATATCATAAATTATATTTAAGTTTTGGTAAATCGCATCGGCTGTTCCCTGATACCATTCTCCGCCTGTTCTCATTTGTGCGGGAACAAGATCGATAAATTGTCCATAAATTGGTGTAGCAGGCCATGTGCGGGAAATGTGTTTGTTTAAAGAATCAGATTTGAACTGGGTTAGAACTTTTATTTTATAAAAGCCTGAATTGATAAAGTTATTCATTACAAAATCGATAATTCGATAGCGCCCACCGAAAGGCACTGCGGGTTTTGCTCTGTCTTTTGTAAGCGGATAAAGTCTTTTTCCTTCACCGCCCGCCATAATCATTACCAATGTGTCGTCTGTAATCATGTTTTTATTCCTTAATATAATTTTTTATAATTTCAACAAAATAAACAGCTTTATTCAGTGATTTAACAAGTTTTTCTCTATTTGGCCTGGCCGTAAATTCATAATCGCTTTCCATTCTGTTTTTGTAAGCATTTTGATAAATTTGAAATAATTCCGGTTCAAAAACCTTGTCATCCTTTATAAATTTTTTATTGAACCAACCTAAAAGCTGACTATGTTTTGATGTTATAAATTTGTTATAATAACCAAGCGCCATTACCGCATAAAAAATAGAATAATAAATTCTATTTTGCGCTCCGTCAAGCAAATTGTTTTCAAGATTAATTTCTGCCGTTTTTAATGCTTCTTCGGCTTTTTGAAATGAATTTTGAATAAGAACATTTTTATGCTGCTTCATAATAAAAGCCTTTATTGACTACTTCATTATAAAAAATAGGGTTTTTCTTTAAATTATTAAGCGTATAATTGTGATAATCAATAAAAACATCATATTTATAATCAATATCACCCATTATTCCTGCTAATTCCAGTTCTTCTTCATAAGAAAGTTCGTTATCAAAAACATTTATTAAATCAATGTCGCTATTTTCTGTAAAATTTCCTCTTGCTCTCGAACCATAAAAATAAGAACCTTTAAAAAAACTGAACTTTTTTAATATTGATTCATTTACATCTTTTATAATTTTTTCAATTTTTTTATCCGGCATGGTTATATCCTGTTTTATTATTTCGATTTTAGCATATTTTTTCTTTTTTACCAGTAAACAAAGACCTGAAAATCTTATTCCTCTAAACTTAGAACAGCCATAAATGCTTCCTGTGGAACCTCTACTTTTCCTATTGCTTTCATTCTTTTTTTACCGGCTTTTTGTTTTTCAAGCAATTTTTTCTTTCTGGTGATATCGCCGCCGTAGCATTTGTCCAGAACGTTTTTACGCATTGCTTTTACGTTTGTTCTTGCGATTATTTTTCCACCGATTGCCGCTTGAATCGGCACTTCAAACATTTGTTTCGGTATTATTTCTTTAAGTTTGCTGGTAAGTTTTTGACCTATATAAAACGAATTATCTCTATGTATTATTATGCTTAAAGCATCAACGACATCGCCGGCAAGGAGTACATCAAGTTTTACCAGATCGGATTTTTTATATTCGCTGAATTCATAATCCATGCTTGCATAGCCCTTTGAACGGGATTTTAGCTGGTCATAAAAGTCTGTAACAAGCTCGTTTAAAGGGAGCTCGTATTCAATATCTACTCTTTTATCGTCAATATAATGCATGTT
>DNRP01000183.1 GCA_003499955.1 Cyanobacteria bacterium UBA9971 | reverse complement strand
AGGAAGAAGATAACTGAAAAAATCAATAGCATTATCACCTTCAATAATAAGGTTATTAGTCTGCATTGGCGCGAATCTGCTTTGTAATAGCTGTTTGTAAGCCTGTTCTTCAAGCTCAAGATTTCTTTTGACCCAGTAAATAATATTTTCATCGGGTCTTTTTACAGTCACATAAGGCGTTTTTTCCGCAAGCTTTCCGTAAGGTACAATGGTTTCGTCATATTGAAACTCAAGAGAAGCTTTAATATTGTTATTATCAGATTTTTCAACTGTGAGAACATTTATCGGCGGCTTATGAAGCAGATCAAGGTTATCAAGAGTATCATAAACTTCGACAGTCATAAGCTTTTTAAGATTCGGAAGTTCTTCATAAACAAACTGTCCGCCATCAGCATCCCTGATATCGGTAAAAGTTGATTTAGTAAGATTATGTGGCAGTTTTGAAAGTGCTGTATCAAGCGGAAAAATGATAGATTTATACTTGCCCCATTTTGCGGATTTTGAAAAATAAAATATTTCTTCAAGCGGCAATTCCTCTTCAGGAATTGACCTTTTCCAGTGAAGAGCGAGCAAAACGTTCCCGACAATAGAAACATTCACTTTAAGCACGAGTTTCCAGGGGTCAGTAGAGAATAAAAGTCTTTTTTGTGTTTCGCTGTCCGCTACTTCTTCTACCTGTGCGAGATAAGGCATTAAAGCATCTATTTTGCTAAGCGGAATATTAAACCATGCAACGTTTTTGTTGATATTTGCATTTTGATAAAGATACTGCATCAAAGCCAGTTCGCGTTTTTGAGTATCATTAAGCTCAAAAGCCGCCCCTGCTTCTTTTTGCATAGCAAGAACCGCCCTCAAAATCGGTTCAATATTTTGAATAATTTTGTTTTCGCTATTCCTGTCGAGTACCTGAACCCCGATAAATTTGGGATTAGGCTTGGTATTTAGTACGAATTTATAATTCCCGAGGGGATTTGTTATTTTTGGAGGATTTTCTTCTTCAAAAATAAACTCCTGACCTGTTTTTTCTGTAATATACTGCTCGAAAAAATGTTTTTTCATGCTGTAAAGTCCGACGCATACGGCATGCTTGCACCATTCTTCTTCAAGCGGGCAGGAACATTCCGCCGTAACTTTTTCTTCGGAAAAATGAAGCTTTATTTCGTAGCTGTCTTGAAAAGAGCCTTTTACTTTTGCGGTAAAAATATTTTTTTCACGACTTGAGCCTAAAACCATTTTTTTCTTGTAATAATCATAACCTCTTCGCCAACTGCCTGGAGCAGCGAGGTCTTTTATATATTTAAAATTGAAATTAATCAATACAGACACTCCGCATAACCGTTTTAAAACGATTATTTATATAAATACTCAAAAATTAGAGATGCTTTTCCATTTCAATATAAGTATACAACAAATTTTATAATTTGGTATAGATGTTTAATTTGCGGTAATATACCTTAAAGCTTAATATCCCTGTTAAAAAGCCCGATGCTTTTTACCATTTTTGATTTTTTATCAACAATCAGAATATAATTTGTAAAATCATATAATTCATAAGCAGAATCAATATTTTCTTTTTTATAAGTTTTTTTGATGGTTTTTAAACATTCAGAAATTGGCAGGTTTTTCGGAATTAAATTAATCCAGGTCAAAAGACCGCTTTCAAACTTCAAGACAGCTTTGTCATAATAATATCCTGATTCTCCAAGCTCATCCGACAAAACATAAATAGAATTTGTTTCTGATTTATCGTCTATATAAGGAATTAAATCAGGGTATTCAGATGAAAAATCATTTTCAGTAGTTATTCCAGGCTCAATATTTTTAAATTTTTCAAAAAATTTCTTTTTTTTGTTTGCAGGAATATCGGGTTTTTTAAAATTCGATTCTTTTAAAGTAAAAGGGGATTTATTAAAATAAGTTATACTTTTAGCATTTTGGGTTATCTTATCCGCGGAAATATTGAAAAAATCATAATTATAATAGTCTAAATCCTTGCTATATTTAGCATCTATATCTGTAGGATTCCCGTAAATCGAAACCAATTTGGATATTTTTACGATAGGAGCAAGATTAAACTCAATCCAATCAAGTTTATGGTTTTTAAAACCAACTCTAATTAAATTATAAGTNNAATTTATCAAGTGTTGTTTGTGCATAGTCAAGCTTTTCCGGTGAATAAGTTTTTAATTTTTTCAAATCAGGCAACTTATCCGGAAATACACAACCGGAATTTATAATTACTAAAATCAATATAATAAGAATAAAAAAGATTTTTTTGATTTTGTTCATTTTTTACCTGTTAACGTTATCGATACACTTTTCATATAATAAGAGAAATTTTAAAATCTTTTTACCACTATAAAGATGAATAACTTTTTTGTAATTATTTTGTTAAGAAATGTAAATGATAATATTCAAATAAACATAATTTATAAAAAAGCTGCAATAAATATGATATACTTTAAAAGTTTTTTATAGGATTTTAATAGCTTTATAGATTACATGAGGATGAGGGAGAAAGATTATGAAAATAGGTTCAACGAGCAATAATAATGCTTCATTTGGTTCGTTCAGAGTGGTAATGGGTTCAGATAAAGGAGAACGGGAAACTTTTGGAATGCTTTTTAAAGAAATTAAAAAAGTTTATCCTGAAACTCAAATAAAACATGATCAATCTCATCAAGCAATAGGATTTATAAGAAAAACTTTATATACAATTTTTAATATAACCGGAAAAAATGAAAAAGAAGAAAATCAGGCAGCAGCATCATTTGCTACGGCAGGATTTCAAGTCCTGAAAGCTATAAGAAAACCGGTCGAAAGAGTTAAAGATGGGATTGCAGCTTTAATGAACCCTGTAAAATTAGTTGCAAACAATACTAAAAAACTTGATGTTGCAGCTTAGATTTAATAAAGTTAATAAAAAAGAGGCTGACAGCCTCTTTTTTTATGCCCAATCTTCAGGATAAAATTTATCTATTTCAATTATTGATCCTTCTTTATCACCATTTATATAAAGTTCGATAAAATCAAGTATTTTTTCACCCGGAATTTTGTAATTATATATATAAGGATGCAAGCCCTGCTTCATCATAACTTTTACTATGTAATAGCAGTCATTCGCTTTTTGAATAAGATTTTCTTCATCAAAATGCTTGCCGTTTAAATCAGATTTCATACAAACATAAAAAAATCCGTCTTCGCATTTGTTAATGTTTTCATCAATGTTAACAGGCGCGCTTTTTTTATTTTTTGCAAATATATCTATAACTTTTTTGCTAATTTTGTCTGTCATTCTACTTATACCATTTTTTAGATTTTACTTACTTTATTTTATATCAGGTTTCACAAAATGTATAATTTGTAAATTTTTATATAGCAATTCAGGCAACAAGAACAATTTTTATATTAGTAAAAAAAACTAGTAATCATGGTAATGAATCAAATCTATTTAAAATTAATAATTTCTACAGTAACTCAGATATATCTAATTTGAATTTATTTTCGGTTTATACAGAAATTATATCGAATCAACGTAAGAAAGAAAAGAAAATTAAATATAACCATGAGGACGGGGAATGAACAATAACTCAAAAACAATCGTATCTGGGACATTCAAATCAGAAAAAGATTTATCAATAGCTATAGAATGGCTTGATGAAAAAGGGGTTGCAAAAGAAGATATAAACATCTTAATTTCTGATAAAAGCCCAGATAAAGATTTTAAAATAAAAACTACAAATAAAGTTCCTGAAATAACAGTTAAAGGATTAACTACAGGAACAATAATCGGCGCACTTTTAGGAAGCTTGTCTTTTGTCGGAATAATTATAATTCCGGCTGTAGGAATAGCTGTTGCGGGACCAGTAATAGGCGCATCTGCAGGAATAGCAATCGGAGCAATGACAGGAAGTCTTATAGGAGCAGTAATAGGAATAACTCTTCCTAAATATGAAGCAATTTTCTTTGATGAGAGTCCTGCTAAAACTATTCTTTTGGTAACAAAAGCGGATAAAACAATGAAAAGCGTAATAAAAAGAAAATTTATAGGTATCGGAGCAACAAATATTGCTACACAGTAGTAGCAACAATAAATCAATGTTAAGGAGATAAAAATTATGAATTACAAAAAACTTTCATTAGCAGCAGTGCTTTCAATAAGTATTTTAATGCTTAACGGTGTTAGCAATGCAGCTCAAACAACAAAAGGCTCAGATTTGTTATGTGATATGGGACCAACAGGCTATGCCGCCCCAATTCACAAGAAAGCAGTTAAAAAGCAAGTTCCTAAGAAAGTTACTTGCAAACCAATGCCTGCTAGAACCGGTGCAGCATGTCCTACTCCATGTCCGGCTCCATGTGAACCGTGCGTTCAACCTTGTGTTCCATGTAATCCATGCCCGGCACCTTGTCAACCTATAAATCCATGTCCGGCTCCATGTGATCCTTGTGCTACAGGAGCAGCAAGTCCCATTATTGTGCAACCGGTAGCGCCTTGTCAAACGCCTTGCGAGCCATGCAATCCATGTCCTGCACCATGCAATCCATGTAATCAATAAGTTTAAGTAAGTAAAACAAGGAGGTATCTATAGATAGATTAATTTAAATTTTATATAAACGTTATTAATCCCCGAAGTTCTCGGGTAGGAAAACGCATTATCTTTATTAAATTTGTTAA
>DNRP01000037.1 GCA_003499955.1 Cyanobacteria bacterium UBA9971 | reverse complement strand
TGCACTGACGGTACGTATTATGCCGGCTATTACGACGGCAGGTATATTTTTACCACGCCGAGCGACGAGTCAAGTACTTATACTTATGCTATCGGAGGCGGCACAGGTGCGACTGCTACGGGAGCGACAGACCTGCTTAACGGTAATCCTAATCAGGCTATACTTCAAGCTGCAACAGGACCGGATTATTCAGCTGCCGCTCAGGCATGCAAATCCTTGAATACTTTAAGCTACAAAGGACATACTGACTGGTATCTCCCGTCAAAAGGCGAATTAAACGTTTTATACGCTCAGAGCGTTCCTCTTGGACTTTCTAGTGCATCTTATTGGTCATCTTCAGAAAACAACAGCACATACGCTTATATTCAAAGTATGATTACTGGGGGTACCGCTGCCTACAACAAACTTAATGTTTTTAACGTCCGCTGTGTCAGAGATGACTAAAGAAATAAACTAAAAAAGAGAGGGGTCATTGCTTCGCAATGACCCCTCTCTTTATATATCATTAAATTTATTCTATTTAAAATCCTCGGTAAATTCGTCTTTACTCATTTTAATCGCTGCATATAGAAGAATACAACCTGCTATAACCGCAAATATTATACTTACAATCTCATCAGCAGACATAAATTATCCTCCTTTTTTCTTTAAAAA
The DNA here is from genome assembly GCA_003499955.1 of Cyanobacteria bacterium UBA9971. Taxonomy (GTDB): domain Bacteria; phylum Cyanobacteriota; class Vampirovibrionia; order Gastranaerophilales; family UBA9971; genus UBA9971. Next base: position 9,188 of record DNRP01000037.1, on the reverse strand, counting down.
ATTTATTCTTTTTTCTATCATAACACCTTTTTTAAGGTAATTCACTAAATATACTACAGAAAACGTAAAACCTATAATCGCCATTATTATTTTTAGAATTAAAGGAATATCAGAAACTATTACCCCGACACTACCGCCAAAAGAACCTAAAAATGCTACCCAAAACTGCATTTTAATATCTCTCAAATAAGCTATTTCATTTTCCAAGCCTTTGCTCATACAATCAATACCTTCATATCTCACTCAATAAAATCAATTATACAGAATAAATGACAAAATTAGTAACATATTTACATAGGAAATAAAAAATGACCTTATTTGTCTAAAATCATTTTTATAGCTTTAAAATTAGCCGCTAAATAGCTTGTTTCTTCAACAATTGTTTCCAATCGGGTATTCATATCCTCTAAATGCCCGATTAGGATTTCTTTTTGCAAATTTGTAATGGTTGATATTTCTTCTTTTGTCATGATTTGTTTTCCTTTTTGTTGTTATGTGTATGTAACTGTCATTGCGAGGCATTATACATTTATAAAAGTTTTAATTATACTTACGAAGCAATCTTTCCATTGATTATATGCCACAAAGGCAGATTGCTTCGTTACTTCAATGATTTTGACTTAAAGACGATTTCTGCCTCGCAATGACAACTCCTTAATTATTAAGTTTTTTTATCACTTACGCAATTTAAAAGGATTGAACGCTCCTCTATAATTACATATTTTACTCCATTGATTTAAATGTGTCAATATAATCAAAAAAGGAGATAAAAAATGGGTGTTAGAGAAGATATAAAGACAATAATCGTACAATCAAACTGGACTATAACAGAAGTTGCTCAGGAAATGACCCAAATTACAGGTAAAACTTATTCAAGATCAAATATTTCTCAAAAACTGACACGAAAAACTCTTAAATACGAAGAAGCTATGTTAATAGGACAAATTTTGGGTTATGATTTAAAATTCATAAAGAAATAAATCATAAAATAAAAGAAAGGTAACATAAAAGTGCTTCAGGCTGGAATCGTAGGNNGCAGAATCGGCTAATTATCCGTTTTGTACAATCGAACCCAACAAAGGCGTAGTCATTGTACCCGATGAAAGACTGCAAATCCTTCAAAAACTTGTAAAAACAAATGTGGTGATTCCAACCGCAGTAGAATTTTATGATATAGCAGGACTTGTAAAAGGCGCAAGCAAAGGCGAAGGGTTGGGAAACCAATTTTTAGGACATATAAGAGAAGTAGACGCCATAATTCAGGTAGTAAGATGTTTTGAAGATGAAAACACTATACACGTTGCCGGAAAAATTGACCCTGTAAGCGATATTGAAACAATTAATCTTGAACTCGCTATGGCTGACCTTTCTACGGTTGAAAAAAGAAAAGAAAAAGTTCAAAAAAACCTCAAAGCAAGAGATAAAGACGCAATAATCGAAGATCAAGCTCTTGATAAACTTCTTGAGTTTTTGAACACGGGAAAACCTTTTTCTATTGACTTATTTACCGAAGAAGAAATTCCTTTCGTTAAAAACCTTCATCTTTTATCTGTCAAACCCGTTATTTACGCCGCGAATGTTTCGGAAGATGATCTTGTAGCAGGCGGAAACGATTTTGTAAAGCAGGTTGAAGAATATGCAAAAACTCATGGCGCAGAAGTCGTCGTCATCAGCGCACAAATAGAATCCGAACTGATAGATCTCGGACCCGAACAGGCAAAAGAATTTCTACAAGAACTGGGAGTTGCTGACAGCGGCACAGAAAGAATGATAAGAAAAGTCTATGACCTTTTAAAACTTAGAACTTATTTCACCGCGGGCGAAATTGAAGTAAGGGCGTGGACTATAAACGCCGGAATGAAAGCTCCACAGGCGGCAGGAGTAATTCACACCGATATGGAAAAAGGCTTTATCAGGGCAGAAGTGACTTCTTACAAAGATTTTACGGATTGCGGCTCTTATGCAATAGCCCGAGAAAAAGGACTTACACGACTTGAAGGCAAAGAATACGTCGTTCAGGACGGAGATATAATGCATTTTAGGTTTGCAGTTTAAATATCCCGATTTTCTTCATCAGGTTTATTTTTGTAATCGGTAATTTTTACAAATTGATCTAAAATATATGGATTGAACCGATCACTACCTTCTAAAAGCATAATATCAATGGCTTTATCGGAATCGATAGCTCTTTTATAAATCCTGTTTGATGTTAATGCGTCATATGTATCAGTAATTGCCGTGATTTGGGCATAAAAATTGATTTCTGTGCCTTTTAAACCATTAGGATAACCGCCGCCACCATAATTTTCCTGATGATCCAGAGCTACTTTGGCTATTTTGTCAGGCAAATTTATATTATCCAAAATATATCTATAACCCAGCAAAGAATGGCTTTTCATTACTTCAAATTCTTCCGCGTCAAGTTTTGCAGGTTTATTTAAAATATCTTTAGGCACGAGCATTTTGCCTATATCATGCAGCAATGCGCCCAGAGCAAGCTCCTTTAACTCGTTTTCATCAAGTCCCAGACTCATCCCAAGGGCTGTACTCATCGTAGAAACATTTACTGTATGAGAAAAAGTATATTCATCAAAAATTTTTAATTGGCTTATACAATCAATTTTTTCAAGATTATTGCTTACTTCTTCAAGTATTATTTCAGTTGCTTCATTACAACCCGCTAAATCAGGCTTTTCATTGGAATAAATCTTTTTCAATATATTTTTTGAGATACTTACAAGCGTTTTTGCTACCTGATCAGGGATTACGGATTTATATTTTAATATTTTTTCATTATTTGCAATAGTTGATTCATCTTTTACAAAAATTTTAATGCTGCAAAGTTTTATCAACACGCCGGGAGTAAGAGTTTCCCCTTTTTTATAAACAATTTGACCTTTATCATCATAAAGATCAAAATCAAACTTTTCATTTCCAACTAATTCTAACGGAAGTATGGGTCGCATTTATTTAATCATTTCCTTTTAAAATGTGTTTTTATTAACTAATCGCATTATTACGTCTGTTTTTGTAATCAACTAATTTCATAAATTTACTGAAAATATATGGATTAAAGCGATCAATGCTCTCGGAAAGCATAATATCAATTGCTTTATCGGAATCAACGGCTCTTTTATAAACCTTATTTGAAGTTAATGCGTCATATACATCAGCAATAGCAGTGATTTGGGCATAAAAATTGATTTCTGTGCCTTTTAATCCGTTAGGATAACCGTTACCATCATAATTTTCCTGATGATCCAAAGCTACTTTGGCTATTTTGTCAGGCAAGTTTATATTATCCAGAATATATCTATAACCTATCAAAGAATGGCTTTTTATTATTTCAAATTCTTCCGCGTCAAGTTTTGCAGATTTATTTAAAATATCTTTAGGCAAAAGCATTTTGCCTATATCATGCAGCAACGCACCCAGAGCAAGTTCTTTTAGCTCATTTTCATAAAGTCCCAGTGTAATTCCCAAAGCAGTACTCATTGCAGAAACATTTACCGTATGAGAAAAAGTATATTCATCAAAAATTTTTAATTGGCTTATACAGTCAATTTTTTCAAGATTATTGCTTACTTCTTCAAAAATTATTTCCGTTGCTTCATTACAACCGGCTAAATCCTGCTTTTCATTGGCATAAATCTTTTTCAATATATTTTTCGAGATACTTACAAGCGTTTTTGCTACCTGATCAGAAATTATAGGTTTATGCTTTAATATTTCCTGCTTTTCTTTTACAAAAACTTTTATTTCATTACAAAGCTTTATTAACAAGCCCGGTGTAAGAGCTTCACCTTTCTTATAAACGATTTGACCTTTATCATCATAAAGATCAAAATCAAGCTTTTCATTTCCAACTAATTCTAATGAAACTATGGGACGCATTTATATAACTCTTTAACTAACTCATTTTTTGAAATTATATTTATATCTAACAGAATGGGGAATTTAAATTCCTGAATATCTTTAATAAACTAAATTTATTATTCGTATATATTATACAAGTTCATTCCAAAATTGAAAATGAGATTTCAAAAGATACTTATAATACATTAGCTGTAAGCAAAACTATTCTATATTGTTTATTAATTAAGCTCCAAGAATGAATTTGTTCGCAAAACAACTTAAATACTTATGAAAAAGGGGGGGAATAAAAATGAAAATAAAGAAATATCTTTTAAATTCTTTTGTTTTTACATTTTTATTAAGTAATATTGCTTTAGTCAAAGCAGAAATGACAAATTTTGATACGAATATCAAAGAGGTCAAAACCGTTACTGAAGATAATCAGGCTGAATCTCTTTATTATTTAAATATGGCAAAAGCTTATGAGCAAGAAAACTCCATTGAAAAAGCAATTGAAAGTTATAAACTTGCGATTGCCGCAAATCCTGATCTGGGAACAGCTTATAGCCAACTCGGATTAATTTACGCAGAAAAAGGAGATTATAAAAATTCAATAAAAGTATTTAAAAAATATTTGAATTTTTCCAATAATCCTGAAGACGAAGCTTTGGTGAAAGAATTTGTTGATAAATTGAGTACACTGGTTAAACAATAAAAGTTGAAGTTTATACCCACTTCCATGCCCATTCACTGTTAGTGAGTGGGCATTTGTTTTTTGTTGTCATTGCGAGGAAGCCCGTAGGGCTGACGTGGCAATCTATAAAAAACAAAATCGATTTGGATTGCTTCGTCGCAAGCTCCTCGCAATGACAATCGCAGGTTTTAACCAGATGGGTTCTAAAATTCTCGGGCTTTTACATCTATGGATTTAGACCTCAGGTTCGATGAATGGATATAAAAAAGAGATAAAATAGAAATAGAGAGCAAAAATTAGAAGAAAGGAACTAAAGATTATGGCTATTAACAAAACTGAAATTGAAAAATTTTTTGAAAATTCAAGAGAAATCAGGAACTTGGCTATTAGCGGAGAAAATAAAATTATTCAAGAAGAAAGCCTGAATTCACTTTCTTTAAATCCAAAATACATTGGGGTTTATCTTTCTAATTATTATTCCGAAAATATCAATAAAAAATTTCATAATGACCTCTTACAATAAACAAAATTTTAATCGTAAATTTCAAGAGCCTGTTTGGTCAAAACAGGCTCTTTTTATTTTAAGAAATGTTAATCTTTGCCGTAAAATCCTAAAGTTTTTTCAAATTCATGTCGAATACAAATATACAGAGTATATAAAGGGAGATAAGCTATGTCGGATAATCCTGTTAATAACAGGAAAATTGTTCTTAAGCCGATTAATAAACCCAAAATTGATATAGGCGAAAGTACTATTTTTTCAAAAAAAGTTGATGCAAATTTATGGGAAAATGCCTCAAAAAAAATTACACAAAAAAAACCGAAAGAAGACGGTCTTCAATTTCAAATATTCAAGGTCGAACAAGAAACTCAAAAGTACGAACAAATCCTCTCTAATCCATTCGGGAACAAACTGGACATAAACTGTTAAAACTGCTAATTTCCTGGAGAAGTTGAAAACTTCTCTTTTTTTTGATTATTATTTTATATCTTTCTTAATTTTTCTTAATATTTTACCTTTTTTCTGTCAATTTTTTTTGTTAGGAGTTTTATATAAATAGAAGAAAATAAACAAAACTCCTTTCAACTCATCCAAGCCTGATTAAGAGAATCAGGTATTTTTTTGCTCATATCTTAGAAGCTATCTTGTTAAAATTTTAAAACGTCATTGCGAGAGGTACCCTTCTTTTTTGATATTTAATCAAAAAAGAAGGGGGGAGTTTAGCCCGAAGCAATCCATAAATTCATAAATCATGGTGGATTGCTTCGTCGACACTTCGTTCCTCCTCGCAATGACAGCGCAATGATTGCAGCTTATTTCCCTTTACCCTGGCAAAGCCCCGAGGTGGCAATCTAAAAATACAAAACTTTACGATTCTCACGCTCCCTTTTGTTGCTCAGAAGAACAATTCATTTATATTAATATGTTTTAAAAATACTTCTTTTAAAACAGCGGGATTATTGTTCAAATCCTCGATTTTCGGCAAAATCCCGAGGATTTCTTCTCCCGAAAGCTCTTTTATCATAGCAGGCGCATTTCTTATTGCTACATTTTCTATTTCAGAAGGATATCCCGAAATAATAACACCCGCTATTTTTATATTTTTATTTTTTGCAGCTTCTATAGTAAGAAGGGTATGGTTTATTGTCCCCAAATCAGGTCTTGCAACTATTATCAATGGCAAATCCAAAGTTTTTACCAGATCCCGCATTGAGAAAGAATTTTTTATAGGTGTTAATAAACCTCCCGCTCCTTCTACTATTACAAAATCACATTTTTTTTCCAGTTCTTTATAATCTTCAACTATTTTATCTATATAAATGTCAATTCCTTCCAAATCAGCCGCCAGAGAAGGCGCGGCAGGTTCTTTGAAATTATATGAAGCATACGTTAAGATACTGTCATCTACAGATTTTACAAATTCCAGGTCAGGCGAGATTAATTCATTATTTTTTTTGAAAGAACCTGTCTGAACAGGCTTAAAAACTCCGACAGAATAGCCCGAGCTTCTAACAGCAGAAGCTAATCCCGCTGTTACAACTGTTTTTCCCACGTCAGTGTCTGTTCCTGTGATAAATATATTCATGTTTTGAAAATCTTTTATTTTGCTTATCGTTCTTGGCTAAAATCCTTGTTTTCGGGGTAATAAAATATAAAAGAATATTTCATGTTTAAATAAATCCGAAAACAAATTTAAGTTGGGATGGCTTAAGAAAATTGATTATAATACAATATTTCTAGGTTCACAAAAAAATAAGTGGTAAGTGATAATCATGAAAAAATTCAGAATAATTTTAGCAATATTAACGTTGATTTGCTGTTTCAGCTTTTATAACGCTCCTGTAAAGGCGACTCAATTGCCGCAACCCATAGTGGAATACCTTAAATCAAAATATCCCGATGTGGAGATAAGATTTGACGGACTTGTTGAATTGCCCGATCATACAATTTATTTGCCTGTTACCCCTCTTACTTATGGAAAAGTTGAAAATCCTGCAACTGTAATAAAAACAATTCCCGCCAATACTAATTTTTCTAAAAAACCTGACATGATACTTTTTGCAAACAATCTTGCGTTATTAAAAGTTGTAAGAGTTAATAACCAATTAACCGTAAATTACAGCCCTGAAATTCCTCTTAGCGTAAAATTGGGGCTACTTCCACAGGATTTAATAGTTCCTCACGGTCTTATCCTGCCTATGGAACTAAAAGTAATTCTCGGCAACCTTAAAATCGCGCTTAAACAAAAAAAAGATGAAGATGATCTTGTGTTTTACGGAGAACCTGCGCCGAAAAATACAACAAAGGTCAACATAATTACACAAAAAAAAGGATCAAAAGGTCTTCCTGAGCTTGATTGCATTAAAAACAAAGTTTTATATGTATCCAGTTTTAAAGACAATAAAATAAACATGATTGATTCCCTCACCGGAAGAATAGATAAGACTATGAAACTTCCTTCCGTCCCGTCAAATATGATTTTAACTCAAGACGGACGGTATCTCCTCGTTCCTTCAATGTCTTTAAACAAAATATTTGTTATAGACACTTTTACCAATATATTTTTAAAGGATATTGAAGTGGGAAAACTTCCGACATCAATATTATTGCCGATAAATTCACAAAAAGCTTATGTTGCAAACAAGCTTTCATCGAGTATTGCAGAAATCGACCTTGAAAATATGCTTTTAACAAAAGAAATTAATGCTATCGGTAGTCCTGATAATCTTATATCAATAGAAGACAGCGAAAACATTTTCTATAATGATTCTAACTCGGGCAAAATTTATAGGTTAAACCCTGATTCAGGTATTTCTACAATAGTTACACAGGCTAACAATGTTTCTAAAATCGCTCAATCAGGCAAATACCTGTTTATTTTAAGTCGTTCCAACAATGAACTTATTGTTTATGACTTCAAAAACAACGCGGAAATTACCAAAATCAAAGTAGGCGAAAAGCCTGTTGATATTCAAATATTGGACAAAAGAAAAGAAATATACGTTCTTGCAGGCGGTTCTGACGAAATAAACATTATAGATATGAATGAATTCAAGTTGAAAAAAAATATCGCGCTTAACAGCGGCGGATTTCCAGGGAAAATCACTGTCATTGAAAGAGAGAACAAAGCCTTGATTACAAATCAGGATGCTTATCAAATAATTATTTATGACATGAACAAAGAAAAAATTCTTGGAAATATCCCTATAGATAAGACTATAAGCTTTTTACAAATTTCAAAATAGAAAACGAAATAAAATGAATAAATTTTTAAAACTATTTGTATTAATTATTGCTATAGTTTCTCTCGCCGGTTGCGCTTCTAAAACCCGCCAAACAAACATAAAATTCTCAAGCTGGGGTTCGGAATCGGAAATTACGATAATTAAACCGCTTTTAAAGGAATTTGAAAATCAAAACCCTGACATAAAAGTAGAATTTATTCATATTCCCAAAAATTATTTTCAGAAGCTGCATTTGCTGGTTGCGTCAAATCTAACGCCCGACGTGGTTTTTATAAATAACCTTAATGAACCTCTGTATGCGGAAAACAATGTTTTTCTGGATTTGACAGGATATCTGAAAAATGAAAAATATATATCTAATAATGACTTTTTTCCTCCGGCTTTAGAGGCTTTCAAATACAAAGGCGCTCTTTATGCAATTCCGAGAGATATTTCAAATCTGGTGGTTTACTACAATAAAGATATTTTCGACCAATACAATGTCCCGTATCCTGCTGAAAATTGGTCATTCGATGAGTTTCTCCAAACATGCCTGAAACTTAAAAAAAACTCTAAAAGTAATTTTGCCGTAAGTTTTGAAGAAGCGCCTCTTTTTTGGCTTCCATATCTATGGAGCAACGGCGGCGGACTTATCCGCAAAAATCTTGATTCAATTATAATCAACAAGCCGCAATCAATTGAAGCATTGCAATTTTATGCAGACTTACGAAACAAATATCATGCGGCTCCCACAAAAAGCGAGGCTGGAAGTGCAACAATGGCACAGCTTTTTATTCAGGGAAAAATAGCAATGCATATAAGCGGAAGATGGAGTACCCCGAGATACAGAAAAGATATTGATTTTGACTGGGATATAGCAAGATTTCCCCGCGGAAAAGCAGGTTCTATAGTA
>DNRP01000073.1:1584-5091 GCA_003499955.1 Cyanobacteria bacterium UBA9971 | reverse complement strand
AAGCAAAGAGTGCGGTTGCTGATGTTCCTACTACTGTCAATACATATTATGCTGATGGTAAATTAAAAACATCAAGTATAATTGATAAAAGGGATGATAAAGGCACAACAACTCATTTATCGGGTAAAGAATATGATGCAAACGGAAAAGTAATAAGAACTTGGGAAAGCACAAGCGCACCGCAATATAATGCAAACGGACGTGTAATAACAAGTTCATCAACCGCGTCATATAATTATTATGATGAAGAAGGAAATGTAACCAAGACAACATTAATAAAAACAAAGCCTGACGGCACACAAGTAACAACAGATACAGATAAAGATGGTAATATAATTTCAAAAAATACAAAAGAATATAATACAATAGAAAATGGCTATGAAAAAATTATTACAGATAAAGATGGCAAAGTAATTTCTAAAACTACAGCAATAACAGATACAGATAAAGACGGAAAATTCGTTTCTCGCACTACAAAATCTTATGATGGAGAAGGCAATGTAACCGGTTCACAATTAGACACAGTAAATGCTAATAATAAAATAGTAATAACAAAAATGGATAAAGACGGAAAAGTAATTTCTGAAATAACAACAATTACAGATGCCAATTAATCGGTTATCATAAATTACGATAAAAATACAAAAATAATTCTTGCTCTAACAACAGTTTTAAACAGCAGCAGTGCTTTCTAAAGAAATGCCTTCAGCAGCAAGATCAGCTTCNNGTTTTTGGAGTCCAATTTAATTTTTCTTTTGCTTTTGTCGGATCACCGATAAGCAGCTCAACTTCTGCAGGTCTAAAGTATCTTGCGTCGATTTCAACATATTTTTCCCAGTCAAGATTTACTGTTTTGAAAGCCTGTGTGAGGAAATCTTTTACAGAATATGTTTCTCCTGTTGCAACAACATAATCATCGGGTGAATCTTGCTGCAACATAAGCCACATAGCTTCAACATAGTCTTTTGCATAACCCCAGTCGCGTTTTGCGTCAAGGTTTCCAAGATATAACTTGTCTTGTTTTCCTGCAACTATTTTTGCAAGGGCTTTTGTAATTTTTCTTGTTACAAAAGTTTCGCCTCTTCTCGGGGATTCATGGTTGAACAAAATTCCGTTACAATTATACATATTATAACTTTCGCGATAATTTACCACCATCCAGTAAGCATAAAGCTTAGCAACGGCATAAGGACTTCTCGGATAGAAAGGAGTGGTTTCTTTTTGGGGGATTTCCTGAACTTTTCCATATAATTCGCTTGAAGAAGCCTGATAAAATTTTGTGTTAATTTTTGTATCTTTAATAGCGTCAAGAAGCCTGAGAGTTCCAAGTCCGACAACATCGCCCGTATATTCGGGAGTGTCGAAACTNNCTGCAAATATTTGACGAATCTGACAAATCTCCGTAATGAAGAAAAAGTTTTGTACCGGCAATATGCGGGTCAGAGTAAAGATGATCAATTCTTTCCGTGTTAAAAGAGCTTGATCTTCTGATGATTCCGTGGACTTCGTAGCCTTTTTCCAGCAAAAGTTCTGTAAGATAAGAGCCGTCTTGCCCTGTAATTCCTGTAATTAACGCTTTTTTAGCCATTATTCACTCCAAGATGTTTGTTTAATTCTAATTTACATAATTATAAATTAAATACAAAATTTTTTTCAAAAAAAGCAATTTTTTATATTCAGAAGTTTTATAAATATGTCAAAGTAAAAAATTAAGAGAAAATTATGTTTAAAAATTCTTTACAAATAAATTCCAATAAAAATTATGAAAACAAAAAAAATCTTGCTTTTTGCGGAATAGTAAATATTGCGGGATTAAGAAAAATTGGAACAAAAGTCGGTGAATTTGGTACGGTTGTTGGACATGAATATGTTTCTTTGCATAAAAAAGGACAGCCTCCTGAAAAAATACCTGTAGAAATAGTGCATTCCATTTCAGACAAATACAATACTTTGCTTCCAAGTTTAGAAGTTTATAAAAAAGATGACTATGTTTGTTCTCTTGCGTATCTTCAATACAGTAAAAAGTTTTCACATATTTATGTTGAGTGGCTTCAAAATTTTGCTCAAAATAGCAATGTAAAAATAAATGGATTTACAAAGATTCTTGGTAGGTCAATTGAGCAGATAGCTCTTTTGAAAACAGGTGGAAGATTAAGATGTTTAGCATCAGGGAAATGGAAATCCCCTGTTGCTGTATATTCACGTATGGGATTAGAGCCTGATATCCCAGAAAAATATTTTTTAATGCCTGTGAGAAAAGGGATTATGAAATTATTTGGACTTTTTGAAAAAAAAGAATTAAATAGTGTTTCTATGCACGTACCTCGAAAAACAATAAAAAAAGCAAGAGAAGAGCTTACAAAAAATCCTATGATTGATACGAAGTATGTTTTTTAAACGCTAAAACCCATAAAATAAATCCCAATACAATCAAATTAAGAAAATATCCGCATCCGTCCATCGTATTCCAGAATCCGTCGACTATTACGGAATTCGGGATAAAGAAAAACGTTGCCATAAAAAATAAAAAGAAACTGTCATAATTAATAAACCTTAAAAATTTCCTGTGGAGCCACACAACAGCAATTCCAAGAAATAATCCTTCAAGAATCACGCCTGCTATACCAAAATTCCAGAAAGCATTTGATATTCCGCCAAAATTATACGTAATTTTAGCTTCATTAAGTTCTTGATTAAAAACTTTTTCTGTCATTGATGAAGAAAAATAATAGCCTTTTTCAGGAATTATATTTCTGGGGAAAGGTTGTAAAACGTGGTTTTTAATTTGTTCTAACACATGAAAATCTTTGAAATAAAAGATTGTGTTGTTTTCTTTTTCTATATATTCAAAGAAATAAAGGGAATTTTTGAAATTATCAAGGCGTTTTACTCCTTCAGCAAAGATTTTTGTCGTAAAAATTGATGAATAATTAAAAGAAACAGATGAATTGTTTCTATAAATCGAGTAAAAGCTTATTAATCCGAAAGTTAAAAGAAATATTATACAAAAAGTAATTATTGTTTTAAGTTTTAGCCTGTTATAGAAGGTGTAAACAGCTATAGAAGAAATAACGGGAAGAAATATAATGCTTCTTGAGCCTGAAATAGCCGTAAATGCTAGTAAAAATATTACATGAAATACAGTGAAAGCTTTTATATAAGTATACTGGCTTTTTTCGTCATTGCGAGGACGACCCTTCGGGGACGACGAAGCAATCCATTCATTATTTGGTGAGGATTGGATTGCTTCACTTCGTTCGCAATGACAGTTTGTCTTTATTGGAGTGGGTGACAAAAAATTATATTTTGCAAGCAAAAACGTATTTACCATAAATATGAAGAAAATTAACTTCCTGATGTATGCAAGACTCCCGGCAGAAGCTGCAAACCTGAAATCAAGAGGATGTTTAAGCGCTTCTATATAACTAAAATCAGTGGTTTTTAAAAGAAATAAAATCAGCAAAATTAATAATAAATTGCTGATTATGAGATAAAAATTTATGTTTT
>DNRP01000073.1:0-1561 GCA_003499955.1 Cyanobacteria bacterium UBA9971 | reverse complement strand
TCGCTGAAAGATATTCTATTTATTAATAAATACAGAGAAGGAAACCCTATATTTATGAATATCGCAGAAATAAGCATAAATATGGGTGAAAAAACAGGAATATCTTTGCGGAAAAGAATTAAAAAAATTCCGCAAAACATCGAAATAAAAACATAAAAAACAGAAATAAAGCTGTTACAGCTTAAACTAAAAAGGATTCCTGAAATTAAAAATATTAAAAATCCCCAGAATAAGGTTAATTTTGAGTTCATATCGATTAATCAAACTTTAATAATTCATAAGGCTCTACTTCAAGAGCTTCTGCTATTCTTTTTATTTTTGACAAAGTTATGTCAGTTTTTGCTGTTTCAAACATTCCGATTGTTGAACGGGATACTTCATCACAGGCTAAATCATCCTGTTTTAGCCCTTTTTCTTTTCGTAAAGATTTGATGCGGTTTGCAACTTTTTCTATAAATTCTTTGTCCATGAAAAAAATTGTCAATTATGCTGACAATAAATACAATCAATCAGATTGACAGTCTGATTGGCAATAAGAAAAATTAATATTTAACTTAAAAATTAGTCATCGATTTTAAAACCAATTTTAGGATTTTGGTGTATTTCTATTAAATACTTTAAGTGCTGATAAATTTCATCTATATTTTGGTTATTTTCCCTTGAGTAACTTATAAAGCTATGTTCCAATTCATCTAACCGCTTTGATATTTCATTATTTGTCAGGGCTAATTCTCTTAATTTAACGAAAGTACGCATAATTTGAACATTAATCGCAACAGCTTGTTTGCTGTTAAGCACGCTGGACAACATTGCAACCCCTTGCTCTGTAAATGCATAGGGTGAGGAACTTGATCGTTCAAGGATTTTGAACCGGTCACAATTTGTGACCAGTTCTTTTGTCTCTTTATCATTGAGTTTAAACATAAAATCTTTTGGGAAGCGATCCGAATTTCTTTTCACTGCCTGATTAAGCGCCTTTGTTTCAACTCCGTAAAGTTCCGCTAAATCTCTATCAATCATAATCTTAAGGTTACGAATAACAAAAATGCGGCTTTCAATTATTTCTATAGGAACAAATTTGTTTTTCATTGTTATTTTTTAACCAGTAAGTCTGTATTGTCCACCCAAATCACTAAATAAGGATTTATAGCCCGCTTTTCTTTTAAATAAATCAAAAACGGCTTATTAAAAATAAGTTTTCTAGGTGCTTTTTGAACAGCAATACAATCTTTCATTATAATGATTTTTGCTTCAGACTTAAGAATTGCTCCTTTTTCATTTAATTTAAAAGAAGTATTTTGAATAGCCTTTGCTATAACATAATTTTTGAAATTTCTATTTAAAAATCTTTTTCCAACAAGCTCATCATAAGAATGATCAATTTTGAAATCAAATTTGGGGATTTGCAAAGTATCGCCATCTTCAAGATAATCGTTGCTGAATATGTTAATTTTGCTTTGCGCATATTTTAAAGTATCTGCCAATGTTGTTTTTGGCGGGATTTTGGCAAGAAAAATCTCGTCATTACTACCTTTAGGAGTTAATTTAACAATAAATTCGT
>DNRP01000005.1 GCA_003499955.1 Cyanobacteria bacterium UBA9971 | reverse complement strand
CTTACTCTTATATAAAAACATTAAATATTTACGAAATGCATAAAATGTATATACTGTTACATTTATTTACAAACCGAAAGGGTTAGCCCGTTTGGGTTTTGGTCACCCTTGCTGTATTCAAAAGCCGATAAAATATATACTTTATCGGCTTTTTTATCAAAAATATAAGGTTAAAATATTTTAAATTTTAACTGCGTTAGCATTTTTCAGCAGAGGAAAACCCAAGTCTTCTCTTTGTTTATGATAAAGTTTTGCAGTTCTTTCTGCCATTCTTCTGATTCTGTTTATGAAATTTGTCCGCTCATCCTTGCTTATAACTCCTCTTGCATCGAGAAGATTAAAAGTATGAGAACATTTTAAGACAAAATCATAAGCAGGAAGCACAAGTTCATGTTCCAGGCAGTTATCAACTTCTTTTGTGTAAAGATCAAAAAGATTAAACAAAATTTCAGGTGTGGAGTACTCAAAGTTATATTTTGACTGCTCTATTTCGTTCTGGAGATAGATTTCGCCGTATTTAACCTTGTCATTCCACTGAATATCAAAAACGCTGTCTTTTTCCTGAAGATACATGGCAATTCTTTCAAGTCCGTATGTAAGCTCAAGAGCGACTGGTTTTACGTCAATTCCGCCTGCCTGTTGGAAGTATGTAAACTGGGTAACTTCCATGCCGTCAAGCCAAAATTCCCAGCCTACGCCCCATGCGCCGAGAGTAGGGGATTCCCAGTTGTCTTCCACAAATCTTATATCATGATTCTCAAGTTTAATTCCGAGGTATTCAAGACTTCTGAGATAAACATCCTGCGCATCTTCGGGAGAAGGCTTTAAAATTACCTGATACTGAAAATAATGCTGAAGTCTGTTTGGATTTTCCCCATAGCGACCGTCAGTCGGTCTTCTGCATGGTTCAACCATTGCAACATTCCACGGTTCCGGTCCTAAAACTCTGAGAAAAGTGGCGGGATTCATTGTACTTGCGCCTTTTTCCGTGTCATAGGGCTGTTGGATAATACAGCCGTAGTTTGACCAGTATTCGTTCAGTTTATGAATAAGTTCCTGAAATGTCGGTGCCATATTTTATTCCTTATTTATCTAGGTTATCGCTCTTGGTTAATAAGCGTTCGTTTATTCTTTTTTGGTTTTTTTCCCAAGATCAACAATTTTAAGATGCCGTTTAAATTCTTCATAAAAGCCGCAATTAGTAACGTTTAGTGTTCCATCAAGAGTTACAACACCTAGTCCCAGTGCATGCAAAAGTGGACAAGCCACGCCTTTCGTGAAATTTTTGCAGCTTATACACTGATCATCTTTTTCTACATATACTTTACCGCTATCGTAGTACATTTTCTGCCTTTATTTTAAGCTGTTTAATAAAAAATTTTAATTATAAATAAAAAACCCATGATGCTAAGATTATTATACTCGATGATAAAAAATTTCCGAATATTATTTTATTTTTCTTTTACATCTCAATATTGGAATAAAAAACAGCTTTACTTTCCTTTCCTTAATAATAATAAAACCACGGCATGTTTTTAAAAGCAGGCTGTGGTTTTGAATAATTTATGAAATTGTAGAAAACTTATTCTTCTTCGTCGTCTTCATCTTCTTCGGTTTCAAGATATTCAATAAGATTGTTGAATTCTTCATCATCTTCGATGGTTTCAAAAACGTAGCTGTCATCTTCTTTGTTTAATCTCATGATAACAACTTCATCTTCATCATCTTCTTCGTCATCACATTCTTCGCATTCACAAGCAGCTTTAGGCTCTTTGCCTTCTTCTCCTTCTTCATCAACATGAATCAAAAGACCGTATTCCTGCCCGTTAAATTCAACAACGTCAATTAGTTCAAAGCTGTAAATCTCGCCATTTTCGTCCTGTGTTCTTATTATCTTGTTTTCCATATCTTTTTCGTCGCTCATTTTATTTACTCCTTTTATCAAGATACTGTTGCAAAATTAGTATAGCAGAAGTTATATCAATTAGTCCTCGATTTTTTGAAGGTTTTTTATTTTGTTCAATTAAAAACCTTTCAGCAGCTTTGCTGGTAAGTCTTTCATCCTCAAGTTTGACATTTATTCCTGTATTTTTTGTTATTTTTTCAACAAAAATCATAACATCTTCCGCCTGAAAACCCAAAGTTCCGTCCATATTTTTAGGTAAACCCGCTACAATGGTTTCTACGTTATATTCGTTACAAATCTTTTTAATTTCTTCAATTGCTTTATTTTCAGGAAGCCTCGAAATTACTTTTAAAGGTTGCGCTGTTATGGCTAAGGGATCGCTTATAGCCGAGCCTATTCTTTTTGTACCCACATCCAACCCTAAAAATCTTTTATAATTACTCATTGTCATTTTGTATTATGCTGAAGGATTTTTTGTTGGAGTATCTTTTGAAATTTTTATGAATAATCTAATCATACTTATTGCGAACAATAAAAGGGCTATCGATACAATTGTAAGAATTGTTGTATTATCCATTTTTTACTCCTTCATATATTTAATTATTCTATATAATTCATAACCTAAGTATTGAATAATACAAAGTAAAACTACAATGGTCACAGCATCTATATTAAGTATTATTCGATTACTTGTATCTATATGGTTAAATAACCACGACATACATCCTGCTAAAAAGGCAAGAGCTGTTGTAAGCCATAACTTTAAATATGAAATTTTTTCTTTCAATTTTTCCATAATTAACAGCACTCAGCATAATTTTTTTATTATTATATAACAAATTTTTGATTTTTTAACACCAACTCACTTTTGCCTTAACTATAATTTGTATAATATCTTTATAATTTTAAGTAAGTCATCATTATCCGTCAAAGTTTTAGAACTGCTGTTTTGTTTTTGTTTATTTATAGAGGAAGTCTCTGAAGAGTTTTGGTCAATTTTATATTGATATCTTACAAAACCTTCTAAAATAGTTCTTTTCATCATTTCTCTAAAGAAAGGAACAGTTTTAATGTCGTAACTATTTTCCGGAGTTATGCTCCATGCCAGAGATGCTGCAACGTTTCTGAACAATTCTAAATTTCGGGAATTAAGCAAATATGTCAAATCTAAAAGACGATTTTTATAAATATTTTTTATTTCTTCGTTAAAAATTTGTGATGAAAGCATGTCTATGTTGGATTCAAGCCAGATTTTAAGCTCATTTTGATTATTAATAAAGTATTCTTTTTTTTCACAGATTTCTTTTATTAAAACAGGAAGTGTTTCATTAATTAAAGAATGATCTTCTTCTTCAAAAAACCAGTGCTGAAAGTCAGGAAATTTACATAAAATCGCTGTTTCATGGATTAAATCTTTTGATATCCATTTTTTGCTTAATTTTTCAAAATTGTTTTCAAGAGCGGGAACATCACTTAATAATGATTTCCAGGCGGCATATTCGTAAGAAATCGGTAAATTATTTTCTTTGTTAATTTTTTCTGCTTCTTCAAGTCTTAATTTGCAATATTCAGGCGAAACTAAAAATCTGGTGGACATTTCCTGAAATTTTTCTATAATTCTGGAAAAATCCTGTTTGCTTATTCCGTAAAAGCCGAAGCAGTCTAAAATTCCGTGAATATCGTTTATAACAACATTCAACATTAATATGTCATGATTAGGTTTTATCCGGCTGATAATAAACCCCTGATTTCCGATACCATCGACTATATTTGTGTGGCATTCATAAATTTCAGAAGTTTTCGTAATCGGAGAAGCCACAGGATATTGGTTTTCCTGATTAACGTTAACACCGGACAATTTAAGCATATTAAGACTTTTTTGGGCATGTTTTTTAATTATTTCATTTTGTGAATATTTTAAAACATCCTTTAAGGCTGGCACTGCAAGCGCAGAGCGGGTTTCTCCGAGAATTCTTATAAGAGCTTCTTCTAATTTAAGCGAAGGTTTTGCATCAAGTGCGGGGACAGCAATATTTACAAGATATTCGCTCGAATAATCTTCTTTAAGTGAAGAAACAAGATTAATTTGTTCGGATTCAGGCAGTGAAAATAAGAAATCCAGAAAATCTATCTGCGCTTCAGGATTTACGGAAGCGACTTCCAAAAGTTTTTGAGTTTCTTTGTCAACAATAGCTTTAGGATCATCAAGATAATTCAAAAATTCTTCAGGATCAGTCTGATCACCAAGGCTTTTTAATATAACTCCGGAAAGATCTTTTAATTCATCGGAAGTCAATGGTGATTTAATGTATGACCATAAAATATCTTTAAGTGTTTCCAAATCACCTAATTCTTGAACAAAAAGGCTAATAATCTGACCTTTTTTGTAATCAGATCTTGCAAGTTCTTTTACCAGAATTTCAACAACATAATCAATATCTTTGATGGAACGAAGTTTGTTTAAATAGGTGTCCTGTTGTTCTTTGGACATTTCGTCCAAAGAATTTAATTGTTGAAGCATGAGCATAACTTCTGCTCGTATTTGTAATTTTGATAAATCTCTCAACGTCATTATTTTTTAATACCCTGCCAGAAACTGTCTAAAACCTTTTGTACTTCTGTAGATGGAATGCGGTCTTCCATTATAAAGTATTGCATACAAATCATTATGCATTCCGAACAAATATTTACACCGGGTCCTTTTATCATTTTTATGACCATGTGGTTTGGTCTGCCGCAGAATGAACAGTAGACCATTTCCTGTGTTTCTTTTTTGTCCTGTTTTTCAGTAGTCTTGTCGGAAGTTTTGTCTTTATCTCTTGCATTGGCAAGAGATATCACTTTTTTTTTCTTGTCAGTCATGATACAGCCTTTTTATTTTATTTATCTATTATATTATATATTTTAAAATTTGCAGAAAAAAGAGATAGCGGTTTTTTAAAAACCGCTATCTCTTTAAAATATTTTGTTATTATTATTTACTGTTAACTGCAACTTTCTTGTTTATAGCGCCCGGAACGTTTTGCCAGTTAGCCGCCATGATTTTTTTGAAGGCTTTTAATGCGGTATCTTCTAATTCGCCAAGTTCTTCAGCTTTCATGATGAGTTCTCTAAGAGGCAATAAAGCTCTCTGGTCGCGAAGCACACCAAGTGCAGCAGCAGCGCCGGCTCTAACAAGTTCGTTTTCTTGAGAGTTTTGTAATACTTCAATAAGTGCAGGAACAGCTTTAACATCGCCTAATTTGCCAAGAGAAGTAACTGCGTAAATTCTTACGTTTACCCACTCGTCTTTAAGCATTTTGATAATGTGATCCACTGCTTTTACGCTGCCAAGTTCACCGAGTGCTCTTGTTGCATCACAGCGTACATTGATTTTTTCGTGGACAAGAGATGTAATCAGAGCTTCTACAGCAATATCGCCAATTTCTATAAGCGCATCTGTTGCTGTAACGCAAACCTGACTATTTTCATCGTTAAGAGCTTCCACTAAAGGTGTTACGACTTCTTCGCCGCCAAGTCGACCAAGTGCGCGAGCTGCCCTGACCCTTACATCAACGTTACGATCTTCTCTGAGTGAAGAAATTAACGGTTGTGTAGCGTCAATATCGCCGAGTTCACCGAGAGCTCTAGCTGCGTACAATCTTACCGAACCGTTTTTGTCATGTTTTAACGCTTCAATAAGTGATTCAACAGCTTCCTCATTGCCTAACTCGCCCAATACTCTTGCAGCATTGTAGCGAACTTTTTCAGAGTTACTGGTTTTTAAGTCATGTACTAACTCTTCAAAAGTTTTTTCGTTCTTTTTCTTTCTGTTTATTGATTTAATAGCCACTAGCTTACTTCCTCCGGTAAGGTAATACTAATTTACATAGCAAGTTCAATCCAGCGGGACTCGTTTAATGATCTTCTTTTTTTAAACACAATGATTTTTTCTAATATAGCTTCCAATTAATAAAAAACATCGTTATGAAAAAAATTGCTAAATCGAAGTAAATTTATTAACTTTTATTAAGTATGTGCCCTTTAATTTGTTTATGTTATGTTTAATGTGTAAACAAATATTAATTAAGCGTATTTTTAACACTAATTAATAATATCATATTTTCAAGCAGCATTCCTGTTTTGTTTACAAAACTTAATAAATTTTTATGCTTTTTTTTATACACATAGGTACTATTTAATTATAGCTCATTTTAGTTTTTTACAAAACTTAAAATATATTGGTCACCAAAGAAGAAAAACTATAAAATTAAGTTTCTTGTTTTTTAGGCTCACTGGGGATTAAAGAATTTATTCAACGCACGCCCAAACTCGCCACTTTGTGGCTAATGGGCTATAAACTTTTATACCCGTTCGCCAAAAACTACGAAACACAACACGCGAGTCAAGGGGGAGGTCCCCCTTGAAATCCCCCGTTCGTCCGTGACGCCCATTAGCGACAACTCC